>JBEGNB010000291.1:0-3675 GCA_041182785.1 Bacteroidota bacterium | reverse complement strand
CACCAATATTTCGGTGCTGCAGTTATTCCGATCGCTGGGAGCCGGACTCGATTGTGTATCTGTTTTTGAAGTAAAACTGGGCCTGAAAGCCGGTTTCAAGCCGGAGGATATCTTGTTCACTCCCAATTTTGCCGGCGCCGACGAGTTTGAGGAAGCTGTCAAACTTGGCGTTAAAATCAATGTAGATGCCATTCCCATGCTGGAAAACTGGGGACTGCACCACCGCGACTACCCGCTTTGCCTGCGCATCAATCCGCACCTGATGGCCGGAGGCAATGAGAAAATCAGCGTGGGACACATAGACTCCAAGTTCGGAATCAGTATCCACCAGCTGCCGCACGTATTGCGTATAGTGGAAAGTCAGGGACTGAAAGTGAACGGACTGCACATGCACACCGGATCGGACATTCTTGACGTGGATATTTTCATGCGCGGGGCAGAAATACTGTTCGACGCTGCTGCGCGCTTCCCCGATCTGGAGTATATTGATCTGGGCAGCGGTTTCAAGGTGCCTTATAAACCCGATGACATTGAAACGGACATCGAGGAGCTGGGCGAGAAACTCAGCAACAGATTCGCCGAGTTTTGCCAGTCTTACGGACGAGAACTTACGCTCATGGTGGAGCCCGGCAAGTTTCTGGTGAGCAGTGCCGGATACCTGTTTGCCCGGTGCACCCTGGTGAAGCAAACCACCTCCACAGCCTTTGTGGGAGTGGACACCGGACTCAACCACCTTATCCGTCCGATGTTTTACGGGTCTTATCACAAAATAGTGAATGTGACCGAACCGACCTTCAAACCGCGGATATACAATGTGGTTGGCAATATCTGTGAAACCGATACATTTGCCGTTGACCGCCGTATTGCCGAAGTGGTAGAAGGCGACATCATTGCATTTTACAATGCCGGAGCTTACGGCTGGATGATGGCATCCAACTACAACTCCAGGCCTCGTCCGGCAGAGGTAATGATACAAAACGGGAAGGCTGTGCTCATCAGACGAAGAGAAACGCTGGAGGATTTGCTGGCAACTCAGACATTTGTGTGACGATCAGGTTGACTTCAACTCGCTGGTCAACGAAGGTTTAAAGGAACATATCAGGCGGGCAGGAATTTTGTTTTAGTCAGCCGGGTCATGAAGAAACTCCCATTCCAAACAAGGCAAAATCATACCTTGCCGGGTCGCCAGGGTCAAATTTTCGAAGATTTTCAGTCAGTTCCAGCACAGCCAGCCAGTCGGTCTGCGGACGGCTAAGCAGTCCAAGCCGGCGTGCCACACGATCTACGTGTACATCGAGCGGGATTAGCAACTGAGACGGACTGATCCGGTTCCAGATGCCAAAATCAACACCTCGGTCATCTTTTCTCACCATCCAGCGCAGGAACATATTCAGTCGTTTGCAGGTGGAGCCGCGCGCAGGCGTGGCCACATGCTTGCGCGTGCGTGCAGGAGCGTACGGGTGATCAAAAAAACGGTCGTGAAAACCCGCCAGGGCGTTTTCTACAGTGACGTCGCCGGGCGACATGTGCCTGAAAAAGGCTGTTTCCAGCGATTGCTCCTGCCGGTAATACTCCTGAAGCCAGTGCAGGAACCACAGCGTATCAGTGTATTGAAAGGTGCGGTGTTTGAAATCGGAGAATCGCGCCCTGTCCGATTCCTCGTGATTCATCACGAAATCGTACGGTGCGTGATCCATGAGTTCCGACAGGCGAAGGGCACTGTTTATGATCGTCTTGCGTTGTCCCCACGCCAGCGTGGCAGCCCAGAAGCCCATAATTTCCTTATCCTGCAGCCGGGTGAACCGGTGCGGCACAGAAATCGGATCGGACTCGATGAAATCCGGGTTATTCCAGACGGCAGCAGCAGTATTCAGTAAATCACTGACCGACACAGACGGTTATTTTCTGCTGTCGAGCCAGACCAGCATATCGGTGAACTGAGCTGAGCGGCGAAGCAGCTTGCCTTTTTCATCCACAGCAAGCAGCGTGGGTGTGCCGGCAACACCATAGTTTCGGAAATTCGGACCTCCGAATCCTTTGCCGTCGAACAGCTTCACTGCCCAGGGAAAAGAATTCGCCTTGTCCTCAAAAACCTTCTTGTCCGTATCTCCGCTGATGGTAATTACCTGAATACCACCATTTTGCAGGGCACTGTAATTCGCCGTTATCTTATCCAGTTCATCCTCGCAGTGGCCACAGTCGCTTTGATAGAACATGAGCAACCGGATGGTTTTCTTGCTGGAGACCAGCGACATTTCGCTACCGTCGGGGAGTACCAGGTCCGGTACGCGTTCGCCCGTCTGCAACCCCTGGAACTGGGACAGCAAACCGTCGTAGCGGAGCAGTTTACCACTGCCTCGCACCTCCGGACCGAGTTCGAAGAGCAGGCTGTCTTTGCCGAATTTGAGGAAATAGCGGGCCAGCTGTTCGCAGAAATCGGTATAAATCAGGTTGTCGTCGAGTTTCGCGAGAATATGCCGGGTGCTTGTCATAAGCGTGCTGTCGGACTCAATCACCAGCGAGTGCATCTGTGCCCAGCTGAAAATAACGCCACTCCAGTGGTTGCTCGTGTAGAGGGCAGGCCAGCTCATGCGGTTGCGTATGAAGTTGTCGGCTTCGATGGCGCGTCCCTTTTCGTCGAGTTCGAGACTCTTCCCGGTGCCGCGGGTGAAATTCACAATTTCGCGGAAGCGGGCGGCATAGAGCGGACTTTTGGCCAGTTCCTCGTACATTTCGTTGTACTCGTCGGCAAGTTTTTTCTTCTCTTTGGAAAGAGGTCCGTACAGGTTGGTTCCTTCCGGATAGGCATTTAATGCCATGGAAACCGCCTCGTATTTGAACATGATTTTCTCCTGCAGGCGGTAGTTGTCGCGGAGAAACGTGTTTTCAGCAGTACCGGTATAAATAATATTGGACTCGTCGGGTTGGTCGGACAGGCACTCTACCGAGAAACTTTCTCCGTTCAGGACAAAATCAAGACCGCCCCCGTTACGGAGCATCCAGCGCGCCATGCCCGAGTACTTCTTCCTGCGTTCGGGGATATTGAGCACTACCCTTCCGTCGTCAGGAATAACGCCTCTCAGTACAGTGTCTTTGTTAAGACCCTGGAGCAGAATGAGGTCCCATTCTTTCCCTGCGAACTTGGGAAAGTCGAGCGTGATCGTCTGGGCTGTAGCGCTGGCAGTGAAGAGCGTGGCAACCGCCAGACAGGTAAGAAACAGAAATTTGTTCATTTTTTTGCGAGTTTGCGAGATTTTGATGCCGCGAAGGTACTGGAAAAGTATGTAAGCCCCAAAAATGGTGAAAAAATATCGGGGGGGAGGCTTACCGGGACATTACCTGATTTATGTCAAAAAGTGAAAAATACCTCTTTTGATGAAATTTTCTTGCACAGCCCCGCAACTTGTCCGACCTTTACGGCCCAAATGACAGACGCCATCTTGTTACTCGAAGACGGTACGGTTTTCCGCGGCAAAGCTGCCGGAAAAGTCGGTACCACCACCGGTGAAATATGCTTCAATACGGGCATGACCGGCTATCAGGAGATTTTTACTGATCCCTCCTACTCCGGCCAGATTCTGGTCGCTACCAACGTTCACATAGGAAACTACGGCATCAAAGACGACGAGATTGAAAGCGACAGCATCAAAATCGCCGGATTCGTATGCCGCAATT
>JBEGNB010000290.1:0-6619 GCA_041182785.1 Bacteroidota bacterium | reverse complement strand
GTGGATACATCGAACTTGTTCGCAGATAGGCCCGGTTTGAACCAGGTCTTGTTTTGCTTGTTTTGAGTTGAATTTTAAACAATCAGAAAAAATGAAGATCAGATTAATTTCAGCAGTGGCTTTTCTCCTTTGGGTAACCGGGATCAATGCCCAGGAAATTTCAGAAAAAAGTCTTTTCAAGACGGTGTCCTACCTCGCCTCCGATAAACTGGAAGGCCGCGGAACTGGTACGGAAGGCGAAAAAAAGGCGGCAAAATTCATTGCCCGCGAATTCAAAAAAATCGGACTCGTACCCAAAGGCGATGGCGGTACTTACTATCACCATTTTACGTTCAGGAAAAGCAGCGACCCGCATGGCGGAGTTGACGAGAACGCCCCGCAGATTTCCAGCCAGAACGTCGCCGGTTTTCTTGACAATGGAGCCGATCGCACCATTATTATTGGCGCACACTACGATCACCTCGGACTTGGATACGACCGCAACTCGCTCGATGCCAACCCGGAGGGAAAGATACACAACGGTGCCGACGACAACTCAAGCGGTGTGTCGGGGGTCATTGAACTGGCCCGCTATTATGCAGGAAATGGGGTGAAGGAGTCCAGCAATTTTCTCTTTCTTTGTTTTTCCGGCGAAGAACTTGGCCTGATTGGGTCCAAACGATATGCCGATTATCCCACGGTTGATTTGTCGAAGGCCAATTTTATGATCAATCTCGACATGATCGGCCGACTGAATGATGAGAAAAGACTCGTGGTGGGTGGTGTAGGTACTGCTCCCGATTTCGTACCCCTCCTGAAAAGTCTGAATTCAGATCAGCTGAGTGTCAAGCTCGACAGCGCGGGCATCGGCCCCAGCGACCATACTTCGTTCTATCTGAAAAATATTCCGGTACTTTTCTTCTTCACGGGTCAGCACTCCGACTATCACAAACCTGGCGATGACACGGAAAAAATCAATTTCAAGGGACTTCAGTCAATTCTTGGTTATGTCGTGCGCACGATCAACGAGCTGGATAAAAGACCCAAACTGACATTCCAGACCACAAAGTCCAACGAAGACAACACACCCCGATTCAAGGTCACACTCGGAATTATGCCCGATTATACATACGACGGCGAGGGGGTACATGTTGATGGCGTAACGGATGGTAAACCCGCTTACAAAGCCGGTGTGTTGAAAGACGATATTATTGTAGGTCTTGGCGATTTCGAGGTGAAGACCATCAGAGACTACATGAAAGCTCTTGCCGCCTTCAAAAAGGGAGATACAACAAAAGTCAAGGTAAAAAGAGGTACTGAGGAAAAAGTGATGGAGATTACCTTCTGATTTTTCTGTAAATCTCGACAACCCGATATTTTTTACATAATTGACGGGCGAGGGTATTTGTACCTTTGCCCGTCAATTTTTGTTATGAAGATACAGTTTTACATCCGCTACAATACCCGGTTCGGCGAATCGCTGCATATCAGTCTGAATAATCAGGAACCGGTACCCCTCTCATACCTCAATGAAGAGTTCTGGGAAGTCACCATTACCGTTGATCCTGGCCAGTCGCCCGAACTGCAATGGTCCTATATTTTTAAAGACAGGGATGGCAAACTGAAAACAGAGTGGAGTGGCGACAGGAAACTGAACCTTTCAATCTGTGATCAGGACTACCTTCAGGTGTTTGATACATGGAACTCTGCGGGTGCCATCGAAAACGTTTTCTTTACCCAGCCATTCCTGCTGGGTAACACGGTTGCGTCGGCTGTCAGACAGCCAGCTTCCAAAGGAAATGTACTGTTCAGGGTGAAGGCTCCTTTACTAAAGCCCCACGAGGCTGTTTGTCTGCTTGGTCATGGCAGTCATCTGGGAAACTGGGAAACTGCTTCTCCGATTGTGATGACAAGAGAAGGCAACTGGTGGGTTACACGTGTGGATCTCGCGGATGAGCACTTTCCGGTTTCCTATAAATACGGCGTATGGGATACGCGTGCAGGCCGTTTTGCCGGCTATGAAGCGGGTTATAACAGAACACTCGTACTGTCGCCCAAAACCGGAAAACGTATTTCTGCGGTAACAGACGACGGTTTTGTCCGGATTCCGACTTCAGGATGGCGGGCTGCGGGTGTGTCAATCCCGGTATTCAGTCTGAAAAGTGAGAAAAGCTGGGGCATAGGCGAGTTTTCTGATATCAATATGCTCTCAGACTGGGCCGGAGCGGTGGGTATGAAAATGATACAGTTGCTGCCCGTCAATGATACTACCTCGACCCGTACATGGACGGATTCGTACCCCTACGCACCTGTCTCTGTGTTTGCCCTGCACCCCGTTTATCTGAATCCCGAAAAACTCGCAGGAAAGAAGCATGCCTCCGTGCTGAAGCCGTACAAAAAGCAGCAAAAGGCGCTTAATGCTCTGGAAACAGTTGATTATGACGCTGTTTTAAATATGAAATGGGAAATCATGCGGCAGTTGTATGATCGTATGAAGGAGGAGTGGAAAACGGATACCGCATGGCAGAATCATTATCGGGCCAATCGCTACTGGCTCGATGATTACGCGGTTTTTTGCTGGCTGCGCGACAAGTACGGAACCCCGGAATTTTCGGCGTGGCCGGAACATTCGGTATATGAAACCGGAAAGATTCACGCACTCATTGATCCGGCATCAGAGCACTACGATGAAATTGCCATACATCTTTTTGTACAGTGGCATCTTCATTTGCAACTCACCGAGGCGGTTTCGTATGCGCACGCGAGGGGACTGGCACTGAAGGGAGATTTGCCGATAGGTATTTACAGGCACTCCGTGGATGCCTGGGTGGCTCCGGAACTTTACAATATGAATACCCAGGCAGGGGCTCCTCCCGATCCATTCGCTGAAAAAGGTCAGAACTGGGGATTTCCAACCTACAACTGGGATAAAATGAAGGAAGACGGATTCGCCTGGTGGCGCCGTCGTTTCGAGCAGCTGAGCGGTTACTTCGACGCCTTCAGGATAGATCACATTCTCGGCTTCTTCCGGATATGGAGTATTCCGCTCCACGCCGTTGAGGGGATTCTCGGCGTTTTTTCTCCCGCTATTCCACTGACGGAGGAGGAACTGCATGAGGCGGGTACGGGCTTCAGCTACGACCGTTTTTGCAAGCCCTATATAACCGAACATGTTCTGTATGAAATCTTTGGAGAGGATGCCGAAATCGTGGCTGCCAGTTTTCTCAAAATCAGAACAGATGGCCGTTTCGAACTTTTGCCCGAATTTTCCACACAAAGGCAAGTGGAGGCATTTTTCGCCAGCCAGTCGCCGGGTGAGAGATCCGAAAAACTGCGTCAGGGACTTTACGACCTGATTGCCAACGTAATACTGCTTGGCGATCCTGCTCCGCAGGGTACACGCTGGAAAGGAGCCTTCCGTTTTAATATGGAAGCTACTTCTTCTTTCAGGGCACTTCCCGGCGATATTCAGGACAAACTGCGCTCTCTGTATGTCAATTACTTCTTCCGTCGTCAGGATGATTTCTGGGAAAAAGAAGCCATGGAAAAGCTGCCTGCACTGAAAAAGGCATCCAATATGCTTATTTGCGGCGAAGATCTCGGAATGGTACCTGCCTGCGTTCCCGGAGTAATGCGTGAACTTGGACTGCTGAGTCTGGAAATTCAGCGCATGCCCAAGGCTCCCGGACAGGCCTTCTTTCTGCCTGGCGATGCACCTTACCTGAGTGTGGTTACTCCCGGTACACACGATATGAGTGTACTGCGCGGCTGGTGGGAAGATGACAGAGACCTTACCCGACGGTTTTATCATGAGGTGCTGGGAGAACACGGAGACGCACCATTCTTCTGCGAACCCTGGATTGTCAGAAAAATGCTGGCGCAACATTTTCACTCGCCTGCCATGTGGGCTGTTTTCCAGTTACAGGATTTGCTGGGTATGGATGGCCGACTGAGAAGACAAAATCCGCATGAAGAGCGAATTAACGTGCCAGCTAACCCGAAGCACTACTGGCGATACAGGATGCACCTGACGCTCGAAGACTTGCTTCAACAGGAAGGTTTTAACCGGGAGGTCACAACACTCGTAAGAGAAAGCGGACGTTTCCACTGAATGACATAATGCATTGCCTGACGAATCAGGACTGAGATGGCATAACAATACGGATAGTAGTGCCCTCTCCGGGCTGGCTATCCATTTCAAGTTGCCATTTGTGCTGCTTGCATACCGTTTTTACATAGAAAAGGCCCAGACCAAAGCCTTTCACGTTATGCAAGTTCCCTGTGGGAACCCTGTAAAACTTGTCAAAAACCCGCTTCTGGTGTTCTCTGGCTATGCCGATTCCGTTGTCCTGTATAGCAAGTACCAGTTTTTTCCCGGGCGCATCATACAGTGAAATCTTAATTTCAGGGTGCTCCCGGGTATATTTCACCGCGTTGTCAACCAGGTTGTGCAGGATATTTGTCAGGTGGATCCTGTCGGCATTCACCGCCGTATTGCGGGCAGTCAGGCTGAGCTGGAGGGTTCCTTTTTTATCGTTGACCTTCAACTCGATGGAGGGGGAAATGCTGTTGATCAGTTCCGCCAGATCGAGTTTCTCTATATTCAGCTCGATATTGTCTCGCTCTATTTTGGCCAGCTGCAGTACTTTTTCTACCTGTGTATTTAGCCGGAGTACCTGTTCTTTGATGATACCGGCATACCTGTTCAGCCGCGGATCTTCTCTGACTTTTTCATTTTGCAGAAATACGTCGGTAGATATATTAATCGTTGAGATGGGTGTTTTGAACTCATGTGTCATGTTATTGATGAAATCCCGCTGAAGTTCGGACAGTTGTTTCTGCCTGAGGATAACAAACATGGAATAGCTAAAAAAGACCAGCGTGACGAGCATGAGTACAGAAAAAGCTATTACAATCCACATATTGCTGAGGATATTGCTGCTTTTGCCTGGAAACTGCACACCGAAATAATAGATAAAATCGCTGTCGTAGTGTTTGGGTAATGGTTCGGAAATCGGTATTCGCCCTGCCGATCCGGCTGAATATTTGACAAATTTTCCCTGAACCATCTGATCGCTGGAGCAGTCGAAAATGCCATACAGATAGTCTTCCTTCAAACCCTGCGTTTCAAAAGCTCTGTCCAGGCATAGCTCCAGTTCGGTTGCCTCGAATACATTGTTCACATTGACTACCCAGTAATTGGAAGATACCTGATCTACCAGTCTGTTGGTGGGCAGATCAAACAGATTCAGGCTCGCCAGCTGATTGGCGGCATCCAGCATGGCCTGATTAACCTTCCTGTTAAACTCCCGCTCCTGAATATCCCAGGTCCGGAGTACCCAGTATGTCTGGATAGCCAGGAGGCTCAGGCACGCGAGCGCGCCCATGACGATTACTCTTCTGATTACTGTATTGGTCATAAGGCATTTTTGACTCGGTGAGAGAAGCCCGGACGGGCACTAAATAAAAAGCGGAGGAGGCTTGTCAGCCGCCTCCGCCTTTATCGGAATAATCCTGGATCAGATACCGAAGGCCTTCTTTACGGCATCAACGGCGTCGAGTTTTTCCCAG
Organism: Bacteroidota bacterium; assembly: GCA_041182785.1. GTDB lineage: Bacteria > Bacteroidota > Bacteroidia > Chitinophagales > Saprospiraceae > M3007. Next base: position 1,069 of record JBEGNB010000290.1, on the reverse strand, counting down.
GTGAATGTTTCAACCTGCATCTCTTTGGCCTGTCCATTAAGTCCGATCATGACTTTTTTCACACCCGGTGTGCGGCCGAAGTGACCATAGGCGGCTGTTTCTGAATAGATCGGGTTTTTCAGTCCGTATCTGCGTACGATGGCTGCCGGACGAAGATCGAAGATATCGAGCAGCTTTTGAGCAATTTCCCCGTCAGTCAGTCCCTTGATTTTGCAGGTTCCGTATGTATTGACAAAGAGACCTACCGGCTTGGCCACGCCGATGGCATAAGCTACCTGAACCAGAGCCTGACTGCAAAGTCCGCTGGCTACCAGGTTTTTAGCTATGTGACGGGTTGCGTAGGCTGCCGAGCGGTCAACCTTGGACGGGTCTTTTCCGGAGAAGGCACCACCACCGTGGGCTCCTTTGCCGCCATAAGTATCAACGATAATTTTTCTGCCGGTGAGACCGGTATCGCCATGAGGACCTCCGATGACGAATTTGCCGGTCGGATTGATGAAATACTTGGTATCCGCAGTGAAGAGACGGGTCAGTTTGGCTGGCAGTTTCTTTTTGACACGCGGAATCAGGATACGCTGAATGTCGGAGGCAATTTTGGCCAGCATGCGCTCATCCTCATCGAAATCGTCATGCTGGGTGGAAATGACGATGGTTTCGATTTTTTTCGGAACGTGCTTGTCCGTGTACTCAATTGTAACCTGACTTTTGGCATCCGGACGGAGGTATTTCATCTGTTTGCCCTCTTTGCGAATGGCAGCAAGCTCCAGCAGCAGGAGGTGCGCCAGATCGAGCGGCAGCGGCATGAAATTGTCGGTTTCGTTGGTGGCATATCCGAACATCATGCCCTGATCACCGGCACCCTGATCTTCTTCTTTTTTGCCAACGTCAACCCCCTGGGCTATATCTGCGCTCTGTTCGTGAATGGCAGAGATAACGCCGCAGGATTTGGCATCGAACTGGTACTCTGCCTTGGTGTATCCTATACGTGCCACTGCCTGACGGGCAGTTTCCTGGATATCAACATAAGCAGTGGAGCGGACTTCTCCTGCTACCACGACCAGTCCTGTAG
>JBEGNB010000289.1:0-3156 GCA_041182785.1 Bacteroidota bacterium | reverse complement strand
ATACAGGTGGTGTCCAGGTGGCTGTGGTGCTGCAACCGCCCAGATTGGCCGGTTTGGTTATGTTAGCCGGACAGTTTGCTGTTACAGGGCCTGTTTCGTCTTCCACAGTAACTGTGAAGGTGCAGGCTGTGAGGTTATTAGCACGATCGGTAAGGCGAAGCGTGACTGTATTGGTTCCGGCACCGAAGCCAACACCGCTCAGATTGATGGTAGAATTGACATTATCAACCACGCCCAGAGCAACAACAGCACCTCCGTTCACCTGATAATCGGCAGTGAGGCCGCATGGATCGAAGGCATTATCCCAGAATTCCATCTGTTGCGGGAGTGGAGGAACAGTAGCTGTTTTGGTAAAGATGAGCGATGGAACCGTCGCAGTACAGGCAGGCCCGGCGTTTACCACGAATGCCGGAGGGCATCCGATGGTTGGGGAGAGCAGATCATTTACAAAAACACTGGCAACACAGTCATCCGTATTGCCTGCATTATCAGTCACCGTGAGCGTCACATTTTGTGTTCCGACTGATGTACAGTCGAAGGTGGGCGGGAACACTTCAATGGCGCTGATTCCGCAGTTATCGGAAGAACCGCCATTAATGAGGCCTACAGGCACTGTTGCCACGCCAAGCTGATCAATCTGTACAGGCGTTATTCCACTCACACAGACAGCATTGGGCAGTTCAGGTTCAATCACATTCACTGTCACTGTAACAGGCGTGATATTGCCATATGCATCAGTGAATTCGTACGTGATGACTGTAGTACCGACCGGAAAATCTGCATTCACCGGGGTTGTCTGGTGAAGGAAATCATTTGCATCGTAGGGGAAAGGAGTTACACCACTGTTCTGGAAAAACATCGGATCGGTCTGGCAATCGAGACCGGGGCAATTGATGCTGACCGTAGTATTTTCAGTGATGGAAACGAATCCGCTGCAGTCAGTAATAAAATGCGTGGCAACACTTGGACGATACCAGCTGACAGTACGGGAGCAGGCTCCGGGAGCGATTGTTACGTCAATTACCGACTCAAAATCAACCAGCGGAACAGGAACCAGCGACACATCCGGGGGTGTTACGTCCTGTACTGTAACCGAGAAAAAACAGTCGGAATAATTGAAAGACTCATCGGATACACCCCACGTAATATTGGTTGTTCCGATCAGGAATGTTGTACCATCCAGCGTAGTGGAGAAATTGAAGTCGTTCGCAGCAGGTGCCAGTAAAAAACAGTTTTCAGTAACGGTAGCATCAAAGTCGGTTCCTGTAACCGTGTAGGAACAGGTAAACGGATCTTCATCAACCGTGATATCGGCCGGACAGGTGATTACCGGAGGTTCAACATCCAGAATTTCAATCTGAGTGGCACAAAAACTGGAATTTCCGGCAGCATCGGTTGCAGTAATGCCCACAAACGAAATTCCCGGAGGGAAGTCGGCACTAATATTCCCATCTGCACCATTGTCAGGAGTTATAGCTGCACCCGACAGCGCGATAGCATTCCATGAAACATCTGCACTGCAGTTATCAAGGGCATCGGCAATGAAGGATATGGGAGCAGTACAGGAGCCCGGATCAGTATTTGCACCGATAAATGCCGGGCACGTGATGGAGGGCGCCTCGGTATCTTCTACAGTTACATCAAAAAACACATAAACCGGATTGGCATCAATACCCGGGGTGTACAAGCTGTCTCTAATCACATAAGTGACTGTCGTCATACCCGGATTGAAGGATTCAATACCGGCATCGTTACCCGGAACAGGACTCAACGCGGAGCCCACATTCGTGGCGCCTGTCAGGTAATAGGATATAGAGACATTGGCCGGACAGTTATCGGTCCATTCTCCGGCTGCCAATACTGCCGGATGCGACGCCTTGGGCGAATACAAGACTGATACCGGGGATGGCACTGGCCGTACAGGCTGCCGGATCCATACCGACCACCACAGAAAATGGGGCAACTGCCTCGGGACCGGTGTGATCTTCCACCTGAAGATTGAAGACAACCGCTGGACTCTCGGAGGTGGGGTCGTATTCTCCACAGGGAAAGGGATCAGTCGGGAAAGGGCTGTCACCATCGTTTACAGCCGCCCATACAGGTATAATAGTATTTACATGCGACTGGTCTATTGATACCTCACTGCCACCAGAGTTGGTACCAAAAAAACAATCAGGCCAGCCACCCGTCCAGGGATAAGGCACAGTCTTGGTCTGGTCCTCATACAGCCTGATTTTGTAATCATCCAGCGGATTGCAAGGTGCGGTTGTGGAAATGAAACTGTTGGCAATATTTGAATTGAAAACAGCGGTTCCGTTTACCTGGTCAACGATAATCAACACGTTGACAGGGGCCGGGGGGGCGGTGATAATCGGACACTGAGCATGTACACTTGCTGCGAGAAATACAAGCAAAGATGCCACAACCGGGAGGCGCATCGTGGAAATATTATTCATGGTTAACAAATTAGATGATGGGAAGAGGGAAAGGGGATACCCTGAAGAGTACAGGCGACTCTTCATCAATTTCTTCGGTTTGGAAAAAAGTGATAATTGTGACAAGTTGTGTTTCGTTTGCGCGCGTAAACGCACGTTAAAAATAAAAGCATGTCTGGTACAGGAAATCCAGCAAAACGAAACCAACCGTATAGCGGCGGCCTGATTATATCAGGTGTGCGAGCGCAAAAAAGGAGAATTGCGCGCAGGGATACAAGGGACAACAATGCTGCTCATTTTCACATCACACAACCTAAGGGGATTAAAAATGGGTTTTATGCCGATTTCGGGTGCAAGTTTACTGTGAATTATTCAAAATATGAACCCAAATTTTAAAAGGCATGACTCCAAACTTTTCAGGAGACCAATTTAACAACAATACTTCAGACTCGAAAACCAGAAAAAGAACAACTTTCTGGCGTAATTTGTTTACCTGAAGCCTTTGATGTGATTAATTTTCAAAAACCATACCAATTTTTGAAAATATTTCAGAAATGTGTGAAAGATATTGTTTTTAACAAAAAAGGGTGTGAAACCGAAGTTTCGCACCCTTTACATTCTATTCGCATTCAGCCACTGGTTACCTCCTGCCGGTAATCATCTTTTTCGACTGAGTTCCGAACGGTGTGATCAGTTCATAGAAAAGCACCCCGTATCCGGC
>JBEGNB010000288.1:0-9748 GCA_041182785.1 Bacteroidota bacterium | reverse complement strand
GAGCAGCGCCTGACCACTTACCGAGGATCCAAGGGGCGGCAGGGCATCGGAGAGTTCACCTGCTCCGTAGGCAACGTAGGTATCCGGTTCGTTTTCTACCGATCCCTTGGGCCTGGTGCTGTTTCTGGCGCGTTCACGGATCTGATTGAGTAACGTTCTGGCCTCGTCTTCCTTGCCGGTTTGTGCAGCTGCTTCTGCGCGCATGAGTAAAATATCGGCATATCGGAATTTGCGGTGGTTTACTCCGCCCGCCTTGTCGGCACCCACCGGCTTCGGAATGGCCATTTTGCGATTCATATAGCCCGTGGCATTCTGGGCAGGGTTGATCGTTTGCTTCACACCACGTACCACATCACCTGCTCCGAAAACGGTACATGCACGGCGCGGATCTTTTGCTTCGAAAGAATTGGCAAACTCCTGTGTGGCAGCATGGAAGCCCCAGCCCCACCAGTCGCTGTTATTCTGGAAAATATTGGCCGTAGATCCTGTTTTTTCGGGTCCCCAGCCGATGGTACTCTCCTTGAACTGAATTTCAAAAATACTTTCAATACCGTTTTCGCCTTCATCCTCCCAGATCTGTGCGTAGTTGGTCATCAGACTGTACTGACCGGAGTTTATCACCGTGCCACACAGGTCATACACCTCCTGCCAGTTGTGGTTGTTGAGTCCCAGACCAATCTGGTACATAATGCTTCTGGCCAGGTACGAATTGGCGGCACCGCGAGTTGCCCTTCCAAGATCATCGGGGTTGTAGGAGTCCTTCTCGGGCAGAAGTGCAGCAGCCTCCCTCAGGTCGGCATCAATAAAGGCATACGTTTCAGCCAGCGAAGCGCGGGTGACACTTCTGAATTCGGAAGGTGCCACCGGTTCGCTGAACAGAGGCATCGGACCGAATGTGCGGGCGCCATAGAAATATATGTAGGCGCGTATAAATCTGGTTTCACCGGTCAGACGGGCTTTCAGGTCTTCCGGAATATCTGCGTCAGGCAGATTTTTGAGTACCGTATTGGTTCGGAACAGACCGATGAACAGGTTGGTCCAGAGTCCGACCGTTGTGCGGTTGCTGCCTGCGTCACTTTTCCAGAGTTCCATTTCAGTGATCTCATAGAAATCGTTCGGAGAGGCACCTTTTTCCGAGTCGTCGGAGAGCACATCGGTGAACATGAATTCGTAGTTGTGTGGTACATAGCCGTTAGCCGAGGGGCCTTCGTCCCAGGAAATGGCATCGTACAGAGAATTGACAGCCAGTGTGGCGTTGGTCGGGTTGTTGTAAAAGTTCTGATCTGTTTCCTGGCCCAGGGGTGCCCGGTTCAGGAAATCCTTTTGGCATCCGACGGCTGAGAGCAGCGCTGCAACGAATAAAGGAATGATTTTTTTCATCTTTTTTCTTTGATTGTCGTGAATGTTAGAACTTCATATCGAGGCCGAAGCGCAGCGATTTGGGCATAGGGTAGGTACCTACATCGAGGCCATATCCCAGCGGATTGTAGAAATATTCGCCCACTTCCGGGTCCCATCCGGTGTAGGAGGTTTTCGTCCAGAGGTTATCGGCAGCAGCATAGAGGCGGAGGTTTCGCACATGGAGCTTCGACGTCAGTTTGCCGGGGAGTGTATAGCCCAGCTGGATATTACGCAGGCGCAGGTACGAACCGTCTTCCACAAAGAGATCGCTCAGGAGTACGTTGTTTCCGGTGCGGGTAGTGGGGCGGAGCTGATTATTTTCGGGTGTTTCCGGGGTCCAGCGGCCTGCTACATTGCGGGTGCTGGAGAATATCGGACTGAAGCCGTTGAAAATTTCATTTCCCTGCACACCGTACAAAAAGAAACGGAAGTCGAAGCCCTTGTATCCGAGCATACCGTTGATGCCGAAAGTGAAGTCGGGTGTTGCGGAGCCGAGATAGGTGCGGTCTGTACCGTCAATTTTTCCGTCGCCATTCACGTCAACATATTTGATTTCTCCCAGTCTTGCATCACCCTGAACCGGAGTGCCGTTGCTGTTTACATAGGCGTCTATTTCGGCCTGGTCATTGAAGATTCCATCGGTTTTGTAGCCGTAGAAATAGGCCAGTTCGTAACCCGGCTCTGTTCTGGTGGCATTTCCACTGACTGCCACGCCGCCCGCATCAATGGGCGATCCGCCGCCGATGCTGACTACCTGGTTGGTGATTCTGGTGTAGTTTACGCCCAGTTCGTAGCGCAGCGGTCGGTCGTAGTTGCGGTACGTGAGGCTCAGTTCGATTCCTTTGTTGCTCATGTCGCCGGCATTGGCGCGCGGTGGATTGGCTCCCACAAAACGGGGGACAGGCACTTCCACAATCATATCCTTCGTTTGCTTGTCGAACCAGTCAAATGTGAGCAGCACGCGATCGTTCCACAGGCCGGCATCAAAGCCGATATTGGTCATTTGTGTGGTTTCCCAGCGAAGTTCGGGATTGCTCAGGCGGTTGGGTATGAATCCCTGTACCGCGGTGTTATTGAAAACATAATAGTTGTTGCCGGCAACAGTGGTTACGTAACCGTAGTTGGGAGCAGAGTTCTGGTTGCCCACCTGACCCCAGCCTCCCCGGATTTTCAGGGTGCTGATCAGGTTGTTGTCTTGCAGGAAGGCTTCTTCACCAAGATTCCATCCCAGGGAGAACGACGGGAATACACCCCAGCGTGTAGCATCGAGGAACCGGCTTGAACCGTCGCGGCGCACGGTGGCTGTTACCAGATACCTGTTATCATAGTTGTAGTTCAGGCGACCGAAGAAGGAGAGGAGAGCCTCGTCAGACTGACCGGAGGTAACCAGGAAATCCACATTTTTGGCGGAAGAGATATACTGCAGGTCTTCATCGGCCGGTACATCGAATGCCTGTATGGTAGCTCCACGGAAGCGATTTTCCTGTGCTTCCTGGCCCAGCATGGCGGTAATCTGGTGTTTTCCGACCTGTTTGTTCCAGGTCAGGTAGTTGGTCCACATCCACCCGATGTTTTGCCCGCGGTATTCCTGCAGCAGACTCACATCGCGCTGTTCTTCCGGCTCGATGAAAAACTCGGGGTAGTACGATTTGTTGAAACCGTTTTTAAAGTTGACGCCCACCTGCGTTCTGAATCGGAGACTTTTGGTGAGGTCGGCTTCAGCATAAATATTGGTAACGATATTATGATTTGTCTGGTTCAGGTTTTTCGTTTCCTCGAGAATCCTGCCCACGTTTCCGGCCCCGGAGATATCTGCACGCAGCCAGTTTCCTGCCACCGGATCCCATGCTTGCGTAACGGGGTCAATCTTGAGCAGTTCGGGCAGAACAGCACCGTAATAATTGACATCAAAGAACTGTCCGCCATCATAGGCATACGCGGCATTGAAGCCTGCCCGGAGCCATTTGGTGAGCGTCAGGTCATTGCCAAGTCGGAGGAAGTACTTGGTCAGATCTGTATTGCGCACCGTTCCCTCCTGTTTGAAATATCCGCCGCTCACGTTGAAACGGTTTCCATTGGATCCGCCGTTGACAGAAAGCGTGTAGTTTTGAATCATACCCGTCCGGAAAGCTATATCCTGCCAGTCGGTACCGCGGTAGTTGCCATCGGCTGCATATTTGAGGCGGGTATAGATGGGGCCTTCCCGGTCAATATAAATACCGTCGAGTTCGTAGGCTGTCAGCATGTTTTTGGCATATTCGGTAGCGCCCATGAAATCGAGTTCGCGCCAGACCTGCTGGCTGCCGGCATACGTGGAAAACTCAAACTGCGTTTTGCCCTCTTTACCCCGTTTGGTGGTGATAATTACCACACCGTTGGCTCCTCTTGAGCCATATATAGCGGTGGCTGAGGCATCCTTGAGCACCTCCATGCTTTCAATATCACCGGGATTGATGAAAGAGATGTCGCCCGTCTGGAACCCGTCAACCACATAGAGCGGCTCGGAGTTGTTGATAGTACCCACGCCGCGTATGCGTATGCGCGAGCCTGCGCCCGGGCGACCGCTCTGCGAGGTGATCTCCACCCCCGAACTACGTCCCTGCAGCGCCTGTAATATATCAACCGTACCCTGACGCGTGAGTTCTTCCCCTTTCACAGAGGCTACGGCACCTGTCAGGTCACTCTTTTTCTGAACGCCATAACCTACTACCACCAGTTCATCGAGTACGTCGTTGTTGGGTTCCAGCGTAATGGCCAGACGGCTTTCAGCACCCACAGCGATTTGTTTTGTTGAAAAACCGGTGTACGATACAGATATGACGTCGCCCTTGACGGCTTTCAGACTGAAAGTACCATTGATATCGGTAGCCGCTCCGATACCGGCCTGACTCATGTTTTTCACCGAGGCACCAACAAGCGGCTCCCCTCCGGAATCAGTTACCGTACCCGTTACCGACTGCGCGCCTGCTACCGCACAGACCAGCATCAGGCAGCAAGCGCCCAGCCAACTCCGGAGTGCCGGAAAATAATTTTGTGATTTCATAAAGATGAGTTTGATTTAAAAGTGGAAAATTGCAGTTGCAAAATCTTGTGCAAGGTTTTAAAACGGCACCCTTTCCTGTGATGGATATTCGGGACAAAATAGGGGGTGTATTGTGTCAACTGATTAACTAACAGCCATGAAAGTCATTTTTTCGCTTGTTTTTTCTTTATCTGTGGTATCCGGGCTGACTGCACAGGGATACAATTCAGTTCATTTTGAATACAGACAACTGGCCGATGGTGTGTTTGCAGCCATACACAAGCCCGGCGGGTTCGGTATCTGCAATGCCGGCATTGTTAATCTGGGAAAGGAAACACTGGTTTTCGACTGCTGCCTTTCTCCCGAAGCAGCCCGTGATCTGGGCAAGGCAGCGGAAATTCTCACTGGCAATCCGGTGAAATATGTGGTGAACAGTCACTACCACAACGATCACGTACGGGGTAATCAGGTGTTCGCGGGTGCGCGCATCATCGCGTCCACGCGCACCCGCGAGCTCATGGAGCAACTGGCGGCAGCCGAAGTGGAAGACGAAAAGCTGTCGGTGGACCAGCGGCTTGAAGACATACAGTTCAAAATAGCCGGTGAAGAAGATTCCACCAAAATGACGGAACATAAACTCTGGCTGGGTTACTATCAATCCATGAAAAGCAGTCACGCCGAGTACAAAGTGGTTCTGCCAGACTACCTCGTGGACGATTCACTGTCGCTGAAGGGCAAAAAGAGATCCGTACAACTGATTTGCAAGGGGGGCGGCCACTCGGAAAGCGACATGATTATGTGGCTGCCTGCGGAGAAAATTCTGTTCGCCGGTGATCTGGTGTTTATCGGGTTTCACCCGTGGTTCGGCGAGGCTGATATACCGGGATGGCTTTCATACCTGAAGTACATGAAGTACCTCACACCGGGAACCGTTGTTCCGGGCCATGGCATCCCGGGTACCGCCACCGATCTGGAGGAGATGTCGGGCTACCTGACTGCTGTAGAGACGATTCTCTCGGAAATGGTACGGAACAAAATTCCTGCAAACCGAATCGGAGCCATACCCGTACCCGAGAAATACAACACACTTTATTTCCGCAACTTTTTTACTCCGGGACTGACATTGCAGTATCAGAAGAAAATCAGGAAATAAAGCCCTACTTTTGCAGTTCAAAAATGCCGCCATGAAGAAGGACCGACCGGTACAGAAACCACTGAAAGAGAACAAGCCTGCGGCTACTGCCGAGAAGGCAGCCCCCAAAGCGCCGCCGATGGCGCCCAAGAAGTATATTAACGTGTACTTGTCCATAGGAAGCAATATGGGCGACCGACTGGAATATGTGCGGGCAGCATCCACTGCTGTTCACAAAATAATCGGCAAAATTGCCCGCAAGAGCAAGTTGTATGAAACACAGGCCTGGGGTAAAACGGATCAGGAACCATACCTGAATCAGGTGATAATGATAAATACTATCCTCGATCCGCGCAAGCTGCTCGAGGAAATTGACCACATCGAGAAAGAGCTGGGCAGGGAAAGAAAAGAAAAATGGGGCCCCCGCACCATAGATATTGATATTCTGTTCTACGGCAGACGGATTGTTCGCGACAAGGGACTGGAGGTGCCGCACCCCGAACTGCACAACCGGATGTTTGTGCTTGCCCCGCTGCTCGAAATCGCTCCCGAGCTGGAGCATCCTGTGTTGCACAAGCCTATCGAAGAACTCTTTATGGAGTGCCGCGACCTGTCTGAAGTGGTAATGCTCGATATTTCATGAAGCATATCCCCTGGCGGTTTATTGCTATCGAGGGGAATATTGGCGCAGGCAAAACAACCCTCTGTCATCGGCTTGCCGAAAAATATGGATGTTCGCTCTTGCTGGAGCAATTCACCGATAATCCTTTTCTTCCACCCTTCTATGAACAGCCCGAGCGGTATGCTTTCCCGGTTGAGTTGTTCTTTATGACCGAAAGGCACAAGCAGCTACTGGAACACTTCAGTCGCCCCGACTTCTTTGTGCCGTTTACTGTGGCCGATTACTTTTTTGTAAAAACACTGCTTTTCGCCAAAAACAACCTTAGCGAAGAGGAGTTCCGGCTTTTTCAACGCCTTTTTCATGTGCTGAACTCTACCTTCCCCAAGCCCGATCTCCTGATCTATCTGCATCGGCCAGTGGATGTACTCATCCGCCAGATACGGGGCCGCGGGAGAGGATATGAACAGAATATTTCACCCGATTACCTGGAAGACATACAGTCGGCCTACCTGAGTTACCTGAAACAGGAAACAGAGGCTCCTGTGGTCATTATCGAACTCGGCGATGCCGACTTCCAGCGCGACGACAAGGTGTTTGACAGTATTGTGGAGCTGATTAGTACTCCTTTCACGGTCGGACTGCACTATATGAAGGTGTGATTCACACCCTGTCTATTCCTGACCGCCACGACAACAACTGCCCGTATTCCAGTTCACCCTCCTGATCCCCGGCATAAACAAGATACTGATTCTCCGGGCTACTGCCAGTCAGTTTTTGCCAGTGTTTCAGTCCGGATACAAGTCTGGAATTATAGGTCTGGCTGGATTTGATTTCAACTGCTTTAAGCCTTCCGTCTTCTTCAATCAGCAAGTCAACCTCGTTGTTTTTCTGATCCTGCCAGAACCAGAACCGGGGGCGTTTGCCGGCATTGGTTCGTTTTTTATACAACTCAACAATCAGGGCATTCTCAATGATATTGCCAAAGTGGTGATGAGTTTCCAGTTGCGAGGGCGAGGTAATTCCCATCAGGTTACAAAGCAGTCCGGTATCCAGAAAATACAATTTCGGCGATTTAATCAGTCTTTTACTGTAATTTTCAAAATAGGGTGACAGCCGGAATACCAGGTAGGAAGCCTCAAGCACTGAAATCCAGGACTTGACTGTGTTGGGTGCAACGCCCGCATCCGTAGCAAGTGAAGCAAGATTAAGCGGCTGACCAATTCTGCCTGCGCACAGTCGCATGAAGTTTCCAAATGAAGAAATATCTCCTACATTTTTAAGCAGCCTTACGTCTCTTTCAAGATAGGTCTGAATGTAGCTGTCAAAAAATACCTCGGGCGGAATAGCCGTTTCACCCTGAATGCCCGGGTATCCGCCTCTCCACACAAACTCTTCAAGCCTTTGTACGGGCTTGTAACTTTCCGTTTCAAAAATTGAAAAGGGCAGCAGATTCAGGATGCCCACACGGCCGGCAAGCGACTGGGTAATCTGTTCCATCAGCAAAAAATTCTGTGAACCGGAGAGTATGAACCGACGATTTTTGTCAGAATCCACATACCCCTGTAGGTAGTTGAAAAGCTGGGGAACACGCTGGGCCTCATCCAGTATCGCCCCGCCGGGAAAACTGTTCAGGAACCTGCGCGGGTCTTCTTCTGCCCTCCTGCGCGCATCGGCATCTTCCAGACTGGCGTAGGGCAATTCAGGAAAAAGGTTTCTTAACAAGGTCGTTTTCCCGCTCTGCCGCGGACCACCCAGGTACACAATGGGAAACCATTTCCTGAAGTCCTGAATGACGGATGCAATTTCTCTCTGAATCATTTTTAGTAAATCTGCAATTCAATTGCAAAATTACTAACTTTCTGCTGCGCTTGCAACTGTCTGATTCATTCGCAGTCCTCCAAGGGCAATCTGCCATATGGCAAAACTCATAATCACATGGGCGATATCTGTAAAACCCATCCACCGGGATGGCACCCATTTTACAATGAAAACAGACACAGCCAGCAGCAGCAGTCCGATACCATACAGGATGTGTTTGCTGCTTTTATCTCCTGTTTTGTAGCGAAGGAATGCTTCCAGCGGAGCCACCATGAGCAACATGCCGGCCGCAGCATGTATTTCCACAGCTGGAAACCAGAGGGTACTGCTCACAAACCAGAACGCCAGTCCCGCCTTGGCCGCATTCAACCAGGTGAGTATTTTCCCGACTCCTTCCCTGTAAAGATGTCTTGTACGCTCTATCGCTGCCTGTTCCATGGCGGAAACGCCCAGTACGCCGAACAGCCATCCGGGAAGTACACCCGCTCTGGGCAATGTGTAGGTGAAAGCATGACCAAGGAGAGCACTCACCAGCATGGATAATCCGGTGAAGAGAAAAAACAGCCGGCATAACATGGCGCCGGCAGGTTTTGACGGAGTTACCCGCCAACCGTACAAACAAACCCCTGCAACCAGGAGGTCGGTCAGAACCATCATCGGCTGTCCAATTCGCAGTCCGAAAAGGACGATGTCTGGCTGGTAACTGGCAGTGTATATAATCTCCATGGCACAAAGTTGTTATTAGCGACCGCGAAAGTGAGGATATTTACGGTAATGAATAACAACTTTGTTGCGAGTGGTACAGATTAATCCGTAATTGCCACTTTACCGGCAAATCCACCGACACGGAAAGTGTAGATGCCTGGTCGGAGTCCGTTTCTTTCCAGTCTGTAACGGTTTCCTGAAAATTGTTCCGTCCGTATAAGTCTTCCTGACTTGTCAAACAACTCGAAACGCGCATCCTTCAGCTCGCTTTCGAATATCAGATCGGCGTACGCAGTGGACGGATTGGGAATAATCTGTACCTGGTAGAGACCTGCTTCATGTACAGCGCTTACCAGCATGAGATTTTTCCTGACAGTGTGGAAGGTTGTATTCGTGATGACCGGTTCGTTGAAATCAAAGTAGATGGCAGCACGGTTGGTGATAACCGTTCCGTCCGGGTTGTCGGCCTGCTGGGAGATTCTGAATTTGACAAATCCGTTTGATTCAATCAGATTGACATTGCTGTCGGGTAACATGATGTCCGGGAAGGCAAAGCGTATAATTCCGTTGTCGAGCGTAGCATATTCCATCGGATGGCTGCTTGCCACTATACGAACAGTTGACGGGTTAAGCCTCTCGGACAATGTATCCATAATTACCACGCTGAAAGCAGTATCGGTGCCTGTATTCTGAAAACGAATCAGGTATTCGATGTCAGTATTGGGCTGTATCTGGTGCTCCTGACCATAGCCTGTTGGAACTGCCTGTTTGTCGTTGGGATCAAAAGAGCCTGTGTTTTGGGTGCAATCCAGCGAAACAAATGGATCGTTGTTGCTCAGCGAGAACAGGTTGACAAGCCCGGGCTGATTGAGTCCGCCGCATCCCTCGGTTACCGCAGCCTGCAGCCCTCCGAAAGGATGGAATGGCTCTTCTTCCGCTTCGATACGCCATGTACTGCCGTTGGCAGGGTAGGAGAGTATCATTTCTTCGCCGGGGGCCAGTTGAAATCCGTTCGACTGGCGCATGATGATATCCTCAACCACAATAT
>JBEGNB010000287.1:0-5998 GCA_041182785.1 Bacteroidota bacterium | reverse complement strand
GGAGAATATAACCGCGCGCTCCCACAGTTTAAATCGGTAACCGAAGCCGACGTGGCAATTGATATTCTCGCTGAATCGTACCACCTCATCTGCCAGATTCTTTATAAACAGAAGAAATATCAGGAGGTACTTGAAATGGTGGAAGAAGCAAACGGAGCCAGCGGTAGCAGCAACGACTGGATTGCCAGAAACCAATTTCTGCTCTCCGACACGCATCTTGCACTGGGGGAAAAAGCAGACGCAATTGCAGACCTCGAAAGTATTCTTGAGTACTATGAAGGCGACGATCCGGAAATCAGGCGCCTCGCACAGGAAAAGCTGGATAAAATTCAGGGCAAATCAGGACGCCCGGCCAATAAAACCGATAATAAAAACAAAAACCGCCTGGAGCTCGATGAAGGTAACTGATTCAAACAGCGCCTCATCCAGCTTTTTTCACTCTAAATTTTTCAAATATGACTACCCAATATAAAGTCGTTCTGTTGCTTTTCATCGCCCTCTGCGCAGCAGTACAGTCCGCTGTGGCTCAGGGAGGCGGTCTCGACGGCGGAGTTCAGGAGGTATCCACCACCCTGAAAGTACGCATGGCTGATGCCAACAAGATTGAACTGGTACCATCGCTGCCACCCATTGACACCTCTTCCAAAAAGTTGAAATATAACGTACCTGCGCACCCGGTCGAAATGAAATATGAGGCGCCTGTACTTCGCCCTATTGCCATAAAAGCTGCTGAAAAACAGGCCGATTATCGCGGCTTTGCCCGCCTGGGTGCAGGCTCCCCAACGTCTTTTCTCGGCGAAGGCAGTTACTACTACGGCAAGGCAGACAATTACGATGGCAAAATTTACCTGAAGCACCACCAGCTCAGCGCCGACCGGGCACTCGAAAATCAGCGTTTCAGCAGTACCGCCGGATCCATAAGCGGAAATTATTATCAGTTACCATCCAACCTGGCAGTCGGAGCCAAAATTGGCTATAACTATGACCGGGTTCATTTCTACGGTTATGACCATGAAGTGTCTTCTTTCACCAGAGAGGCCACCCGCCAGGATTTCAAGCTGCTTGATATCAGCACAAAACTGTACAACAGGGAGCGGTCCGATCTGGACCTGAATTTCTCGCTGGCGCCGCGGGTTTACGTGCTCAACGACTACTACTCCAACAGAGAAATCGGTTTCGACATGCCGATGACCGCTACCAAGTGGTTTAATGAAAAACATGCCCTGAGGCTCGTTCTCCGACCAGATATCACGACTTTTACCGATACAGCCACTCAGAAGCTCAACAATATCTATCTGCAGCCGTCCTTCACCTTTCACGCAGATGCCGTACAGATCAAACTGGGAGCAAACTTTGTGAACCACAAGGATGTGTTCAGTATTTTTCCCGACATTGACCTTACCCTGCGCGTATGGGGTGAAGGCATACAGGCATTCGCAGGTGCAGGCGGCGACCTGCGAAAAAATACCTACCTGTCCATGTCGCGCTACAATCCATTTATTCAGATCAGGGCATCCGAGCTTCGTAACACCGGTACACTTAACTTTTTTGGCGGTGTAAAAGGTAATGTGAGCTTCCTTGAATATAACGGACAGGTTGGCTACAGCAAGGTCAACGACCTGACAATGTTCCAGACTTTCTTCGAAACTGATCAGAACGGAGCTACGATAACCCGCTTTGCTACGCTTTACGACTCGGCCAGTATTTTCAACCTGCAGTTCACAGCCAAAATCAAGCCTGTGGAGAATCTGGTGCTGACGGCCACCGCCAGTCAGAATGTTTACAACCTCTCAAATCAGGAAGCGGCATTCGGCCTGCCGGAAATTGAAGGCAACTTCGGCGCTGTATATAACCTGCTGGAGAATAAAATGTCGCTGAAAGCCAACTTTTACATGGCCGACAAGATTCCATACCGCGATGAATTGGGGGTTCTGGGCGAAAGTGATGTTCTTTACGACCTCAGCCTGGGCGGCAGCTACTTCTTTTCCGATAATGTAGGCGCTTTTCTGGATATCAACAACATCCTGAACAACAAACGGGAGCGCTGGTACCGTTATCCGACGATAGGCCTCAACTTTATGGCAGGCGTAACCGCACGGTTCTGAGCAGTTAGCCACACAGCGGGGGCGTGTCGGATCTGATTCCGGCACGCCCCCGTGTGTTTTCAGCCAAAACCGATATCAGAACGTAATCGTGTAGCTGTATGTTGTACCTGTGTCCTTCTGCTCCTCGGAGCTCTTCGCATCAGCCGGCTGTGTCACCGTAGTGGTAACCGTATAGGTGTAGCTCACAGGCTGCTGTTGCTGTGGCGCCGGAACCTGTACAGGCTTCTCCTCCGGCAATTTGAATTTGATGCGCACTTTCTGATGAAATAACACGTGTATCCCCCTGTTCTTCGCTACGATGAAGCGAAGCATCTTTACCACACGGGCAGCCTCTTCATCGCAACCGTAGCCCAACCCTTTCAGCACCCGCGTTGCTACCACAGTACCCTTGTTATCTATATCGTACTCCATGTACACTACCCCCTCTATCTTGTTAGTCAGCGCATCTTTGGGGTAGCGGAGATTCGAATACAAAAACTTTGTAAACTCTTTGGGGCCGCCGGGGTACTCCGGCTGATAAACAAACCTGGTTTTCTTTTTCTCCTTGTCCATCTGTATCAGTCCTTGTTAAGTTGTGTGCCCGACTTCCGGAATGCCTTGTAGGCTCCCTTTCCAAACTTCGAACCATTAAACACTGAGAAAGGCGCTTTCATTTTCTGTTCTTCCTCCGACAGGGCGTTAAACGAGGCACACTGCTCCGAACAGCACTGGCTGTACTTTTCCGCACAGGCAGGACATTGTATAAAAAGAATGTGACAGTAGCTATTGGCACAGTTCACATGGGTATCTGCCGGATTACCGCACTGATGGCATTGCGCAATGATATCTTCACTGATACGTTCGCCCAGCCGCTCGTCAAAAACAAAATTGACACCCAGAAATTTGTTTTTCAACCTGCCGGCTCTCACCTGCCGGTTATACTCAATGATGCCACCCTCCAGCTGAAAAACATTATTAAAACCTCTGTACTTCATGTATGCGCTCGCTTTCTCGCAGCGAATGCCTCCTGTACAGTACATGAGAATGTTTTTATCCTTGTTTTGCTCCAGCATTTCAGCTACCATAGGCAACTCCTCCCTGAACGTGACGGCATCCGGTACGATGGCATTCTCAAAACGACCAACCTCACTCTCGTAATGGTTGCGCATATCCACGATTATGGTATCAGGATCTTCCGCAAGTTTGTTCCAGGATTCAGCATTCAGGTGTGTACCCGTTTTTGACGGATCAAATTCCGGATCATCAATACCGTCGGCCACAATCTTGTTGCGCACTTTGATAGTGAGCGTGAAAAACGACTTCCCGTCTGCCTCCACGGCGATATTCAGTCGCATCCCGCGGAACATGGGCCAGGTATCCATGTATTTCCTGAAATCCTCAAATCGCTCTTCAGGTACCGAAAGCTGGGCATTCACACCCTCCTGAGCCACATATATCCTGCCCAGAACACCAAGTTCGTGATAATTGATAAACAACTCGTCCCGAAAAGCGTACGGATCCTCAATTTTGTGGTACTTGTAATAGGACAGTGTAACGCGTTTTTCCGTACTGTTGCGCATGCGCTCCTTCAATTCGCGGCGATTGATGCGATTGAGCAAATTGCGGAGCGGTTTTTTCTTCTGTATTTCCTGTTCCATAGTTTCAGGTGCAAAGATACGGTTTAATAAACATATATAACTTTATTGAGCATCCTGTACCCTCTTTACGATGTCAGGATCTGCCTGATACGCCTTTTGCTGCAACTCCCGCGCCTTGTCAGACATTCCGAGATTGTTATATGCAACACCAAGTTCCCAAAGTGCCGCAGCGTCTTCTCCTGCCACTTCCTCTCCTTTCTGCAGCCACTCAAGGGCTGCATCCTTGTTTCCCTGAACCATATTAAGCACCCCGAGCAGACGGGCCGTTTCCGGATCCTTCGAATTCATCTGCCATGACTCATCCAGATATACCCTCGAAGAGGCAAAATCGCGCTTTAACTGACCGGCATCAAGCCCGGCCGCGCGCAGGGTAGCTGCCAGACGTTCCCTGCTGACAGTGTTTTCGGGAGCCTGAGCCAGGGCTTTCCGGTGGTCGGCAATTGCCTCCGGATATTTCCTAGCTTCTGCATAAAGGTTCCCTCTTATAACCAGTGCCGTCAGAAAATCGGGATATAATGCAAGCGCACTGTTGATATGCTTCAATCCATCCTGTGTCAGCGCCGTTTTTCCAGCCGTATCATCTGTCTCTCGCGCGCGCTCCAGGAGTACCTGCGCGTACGCGATCTGCAGTTTGATACTTTTATCGGAAACAGCCACGTCGGTCTGGTACAATTTTTCATTGCTCTCCCACGCAAAATTGCGGGTGAATGTCTTCAGAGAAAATACAATAAGTACCACTGTCCACAATATACGTGCTGCACCGCCACGTTGCTGCCACCTGTCGAGCAAGAGGGCTGCTACCAGACAAATACCCGCGGAAGGCATGAAAGCAAAGCGCTCACTCATATTGGTACCAATCGGGAATACAAAATTGGAGACAATACCGAGAGGAAGGAGAAAGGCCAGCCAGCCGTAAGACTCCGGGTCGCGGCGCCTGAATCCGCGAACGGTTCGGTACACAATAAAACCATACAACACCACCGCCAGCAGCACAAACGGATTGACAAGGGATGTCACATCCACCTGTCTGGGATAATAATCATGTGTGAGCGGATGCGGAACAACAAGCAACTGCAGATATTTCCAGAGCGTGTAAAGTATCGTGGCCAGTTTTTCAGAAAAAGAAAAAGGAACAAGCTGCCCGTTGATATTTTTCAGAAACGGATTGTTCAGTAATTCAGCCGGAGCGGTACCGGCAAGTGAACTCCACGGCAAAATGGAACCCCGTATTATAAAAAATACCAGAAAAGCGGCAAATAAAGGCCAAATATGGCCAATAACAGATTTCTTCTCTGCTCTGAAAAGCCAGACAGCAGCCGGGATCAGGATAATATATGCCGCTGCATTCTCCTTGGAAAGACAGGCAATCAGGAAGGCTGTGCCGGCCAGGGGCAGCCACTTCTTTTCTCCGGTATCGCAGCTCCTGAGTATGCTGTACAGAGCCGCCAGACTTCCCAGCAACGCCAGAATTTCATCAGCACTCTTGATGTTGGCCACTACCTCGGTGTGTATGGGATGTGCGGCAAAAAGCAGCGCGGCCATCCATGACACATTCATGGATATCTCCTCCCCCGAATTGCGCAGCAGCAAACGGAGTGTCTGAAACAGCACCAGTACCGTCAGTGAAAAAAGTAAAATGTTCGTCAGGTGGAAGACAAAGGCATTTTCACCAAAAAACTGATAAATAACAGCAAAAAGCACCTGGGAAACAGGCCTGTACCTGCCGCCGGATACCAGGGTGTCCATTCCTTCTTTCTGGAAATAACCATAAAAGGTATCATGAGACAGTATGTCTATAATACCGCTGAAACCCGCTTTCGTATAGGCATTCTCCAGAATCACAAGCCCGTCGTCGAGTACAAACCCGTGGCTGAGGGTGTTGGCATACAGAATAAATGTCAGTACAAACAGCAGCCAATTTCTGGTTGCAAGTCCTGTTGAAGTATTACTGGAGACGGCCTGAACGGTCTTTTCGGATCTGGTACCTGATTTTTTTGCCATGTCTTGAAATTATCTTGCCATCAACAAACTGAGTCAGCATCTTGTGAAATCTGTTTTCAGTTGAAGATGTGTCGGTTTTCCTACTGAGATTTCTTTTTCTGCTCCCTTTCATCGGGATTGAGGGGAAATTCCACAGCAAGTTCCCAGTTGGCCCTGAGTCCCTCTATTTTTTTAATAAAATTGGCTTCCGGCTGCCTGCGCAGGTAATAGTCACCCGTATCCCAGCGACCATTGCGGTTGGCGTCATGGAATATG
>JBEGNB010000286.1:0-3682 GCA_041182785.1 Bacteroidota bacterium | reverse complement strand
TTTGTGATAGGTTTTCATATAGTTCATATTTACTATGTGTTTTTTGTGAACCCTGATGAAGTTGAATGCATTGAGTGCATTTTCATACGCCTTGATGGTCCGGCTTGCCGTGAGTCGGTTTCCTGCCTTCAGAATGAAGTGGGTGTAATTGTCATCTGCTTCCAGCCTGATGATATCGCCCAGTCTGACGAAATGGACCCCGTCCAGTGCGGATATTCCGATTTTTTCGAAGGCATTGGGAGTACTTCCTGTGTAAGTTTTACTGAGAATTTCGAGTCGTTCCTTGGAGCCGAAATTTTTTCTGTTGATTCGCTCTACTGCCCTGATGAGCTCTTCGCGTTCGATTGGTTTGGTGACATAGTCAATAGCAGCGAACTCGAAAGCGCGCAACGCATATTTGTCATAAGCCGTTACGAAGATAATATCAAAAGGTATGTCGTCCAGTTGCTGCAGACTCTGGAAGATCAGTCCGTCGGGCAGACTAATATCGAGGAATGCGACATCAAAGCGGGCGTTTCTGTCTTCGGCCAGCCGGATGAAATCGGCATTGGATCCGCCCTCGGCCACTACCTCCACTTCGGGGCAGTACATTCTGAGCAGGTTTTTGAGGTTTTCAAGACCTTCCGGTTCGTCTTCAATAATTATTGCGCGGGTGATCATGGGAGAGGGGGGAGTTATTGGTTAAATTAAAGAGATCTTATTTTCAGGCGGTCGCCGAATTTCACTTTGCTGCAGTCGTTGAGCCTTCTGATACCTTCAGTGGAGGTGGAATAAAGGCGTGCGATATCTTCCAGTGATTCGTTTCGTCTGACGACGTGGTACAGCCATCTGGGTGCTTCTGCCGGTTGGGGAGCAGGCTGGCTTTCACTGGAGATATTACCGGGAGACTGCGACCTGGCGGGTGGCTGGGCAGGTTTTTTATCCTGTGAGCCGGGCATTTCAATTTTGACAGCGCTGTGCTTTTGTACATAGACGGGTCTGTGAAGAACAATTTTCTGTCCCAGATTGAGGTAGTCATCGGTCAGGTTGTTCCATGCTTTGACATGTTCGGCACACAGTCCGGCGCGTCGGGCATATTCCCTGATTGACAGTGATTCGCGCATGGTCACCTTGCTTTCCCAGTATCGCCCGTCGCCCATATCCCTGCTGGTATATTCTTCGGGTTTATCCAGTTTATAGCTGCGTGCGCTGCTGATTGAGTTCAGATACCTGACGAAAGCGGGCATCACCCTTTTGGGTATTACCACGTAATTGCCGTCTGTGGTGGGAGGAACATAATCGCGTTTGAAACCGGGGTTAAGTTCTTTCACAACATCTGCTGAAATGCCGGTGGCATCAGCGATATCCTGGAAAGAGATACCCTCGTACACGTTGGTATAGTCGGTCAGTTGCAGATCGAGATCGGGGTCGTAGGAACTTACGCCGTGCAGGTAGTAGAAATTGCAGAGGTAAGTGGCTGCAATGAAGGCAGGCACATAATTTCTGGTTTCAACGGGCAGGAATTTCTGGATTTGCCAAAAATCGCGGCTTCCGGCGCGTTTAATAGCCGAATTGACACGTCCGGCGCCACTGTTGTACGCAGCCAGTGCAAGAGCCCAGTCGTCGAACATTTTATACAGGTCGCGCAGGTGACGGGCAGCGGCATCGGTGCTTTTTACCGGATTGCTGCGGTCTTCGACGGTGCTGTTGGTATGGAGCCCGTACTCGCCGCCAGTGGAAGGCATGAATTGCCAGAGGCCCGTTGCTCCAACGCGAGATACGGCCTTGGCATTGAGGGCTGACTCTACTACAGAGAGGTATTTTAGATCTTCGGGCACACCGTACTGCCTCATTTTTTCTTCGTAAAGCGGGAAGTAGGTGAGTCGCCTGCCTAGCATCAGCGATGCTTTTTCCGAATTCCGGTTTACATAATTCCTGATATAACCCCGTACTACGTCGGTTATGCGGAGGTCAACACAGCTGCCTACCGATTCCAGGCGGGAAAGCAGTTCGTCGCCGGACAGGAAACCGTCGCCTTTTTCTGCGAGTATGGTGGTTGAGTCCTCGATGACTTCCAGTTCACCGATAACGGGTTCTTCAGACTGGCCATTCACGGAGGCCGACTGAAACAATGATAACAATATGATTAAACTGAAAAGCTTTAATTCTGTCATACGCTGCAGCACAATTTTGTGGGGTGATGGTATAATTACCACCTGTTATAACAATCGTTTCTGAAATGTGGGCGGCAAAAATGATGTTTTTTTTGCAAATTATCGGGATTGAAACTGTTAAATGTTTGAACACAATAAAAAATCGGAATGTTTTAGTTAAGTCATGTTCAAATTGCTTATTTTTGCTCTCAAACTCCTTTCAGAGAAAAATGTTAAGACACTGGTTCAAAGACATGGTTGAAAGGCACGCCTTTGGTGTGTGTCAGCAATTGGGCGAAAGAATGAGGATTCCCCCCGGTGAGGTGAGGAAATACTTCATCTACACTTCTTTCATCGGGATGGGCTCGCCGCTGATTCTTTACCTTATATTTGCGTTCTGGTTCAATTTGCGCAAGAGTTTGCGCAAGGGCAGGAGTGTGCTTTACGAGTAACAGTACACATTCCCCGTGCCTCCGGTTGCAGATAACCTCTAAACTGTTTTTGTGTTTTTCCGAGATATTATTGGTCAGTCAAAGGCTAAGCCTGTTCTCACCGGATTTGCGTCGGGCGGAAGAATGCCCCATGCCATGATGCTTTTGGGCTCTTCAGGCGGCGGCAGTCTGGCCATTGCGCTCACTTTTGCACAGTTCCTTCAATGTGAGCACAGGCAGCCGGATGATACCGAGCCATGCGGCGAGTGCCCGGCCTGTAAAAAAGCGGCTGTTTTCTCGCACCCTGATATTCATTTTTCCTTCCCGACCATTGGTTCCGGTGTTGTCAGTACCGATTTCCTGAAGCAGTGGCGGTCTTTTCTGAATAATAACCCTTATGCCGGGGTCAACGACTGGCTTCAGCAACTCAGTGCCGAGAACAAGCAGGGAAACATTACCAAAGATGAATGTAATGCCATCATCAAAAAGCTCAGTCTGAAAAAATTTGAGGGCCGCTACAAGATACTGCTGATGTGGCTTCCCGAATACCTGGGTAAAGAGGGTAATCGCCTGCTCAAACTCATAGAGGAACCACCTGAAGATACGGTGTTTCTGCTCGTTGCTGAAAATGCCGAACTGATTCTGCCTACCGTTCTCTCCCGTTGTCAGCTTGTCAGGCTCGATCCGCTTAGCGATGAGGAGATTGCCGGCGCCCTCAAAGACCGCCTGAAACTCGACCCCGACCGAGCAAGTGAAATCGCCTTTCTTGCCGGTGGCGACTACGGGGAGGCCGTACGTATCGCCTCATCGCAGGAAAACAGCCATACTGCCATGTTCGTTGACTGGCTGCGCAAATGCTGGAAAGGAAATGCTGTGGAACTGGTACAGTGGACGGAAGGTTTCGCGCGCACAGGCAGAGAAACACAGAAGCAGTTTCTGCTCTACGGACTGCATTTCATGCGCGAATTGCTGGCTTTGTCGGCAACTGGCAACAGCACACTACGCCTGAAGCCAGACGAGCTGGCTACCGCACAAAACATGGCCAAAGTGCTTGATTTTGATAAAATTACAAAACTGGTTACGGTATTTAACGACAATATTTTTCACATTGAACGCAAT
>JBEGNB010000285.1:0-11254 GCA_041182785.1 Bacteroidota bacterium | reverse complement strand
GAAAAGGTTCTAAACACAACAGAAAAGTAATCAGAAATCATTTTGCAACTAATTATCCGGTAAAATTCACTTGTTCACCACCCGATAAACCACCCACTCCCCTACCCGACCGTTCTCGATCTGGAAAATGAGCATGGATTTTCTATAAATCAGGTAGCGGCCGAGAGGCGTCTGTACGACTCCGCTCGGGGGGCCGTACTTATCGAGTACATCCTGTTCGGTGCTGCCGATGGAAATGCCGTTCAGGGTTTGGGTCCGGTGGTCGGCCCGTGTGCACTGCCAAACCGATTTTCTGTTTTCACTGACGAAATCTATGAGGATATATGAGGCATTGAGGCCCTTTGTCCTGGCACCGGTAAAGTGTTTTTCCTCCGAAGCACCCACTTTGATTTTAGCTACCGTACTCACCTCCGGTACAGCGGTGGAATAGTCGTAAATATCCAGATTGAGCAGGTATTTGTCAATCAGAAAACCGTCCATTTTCTCTTTTTCGCCGGTAATCTGGGTGGGAGTACTCATTTTTGTGTTGCTGACCAGGCCCAAATTGGCAGCGGCGAGTGTATTACCTGATTTTTGGGCTGTCGTCCAATGTTTGAGGGCTTTTTTTTCGAAGTCAGCTTTCCTTGCGAGGTAAGTCAGGTTACCGCGGAGCAGCGACAGCAGTCCATCATCGTCAGAAGCCAGAATGTCAATTTCCTTGACAGCCTTGCCGGCCTCTTCGAATCTGCCGAGCAGCATGAGGGCGCAGGCCTTGTTCACGCGCGCGGGCAGGTAATTTTCGTCGAGTTGAACAGCCTGCTGAGCGAGATTCAGCGCATCATTGAGGTTGTTCTGCATTTCTATGCGCTCCATCGTCATTGTATCTTCGATGGCTCTGGTGCCCTTCGACAAACGTGATTCCGGATCGAGTTCAAACGGGAAGGCAATATGAGCACCGTCCGTGATTTTTGTCCAGTGCTCCAGTCCGCGCAGTGCATACACCGTGCTCAGGTTTTGCAGTATTTCGCGGGAGGGGAAGGTATCGGCTACAGACTGATAGTAAGCGAGGGCAGCGTCATAGTCGCCGGTCACGGTCATCAGGTTGGCCAGTTTGAACCGGTACCAGAGGCGCTCGAGCTGCGTACTCACCTTTTCCGCCAGTTTGACGCGTTCATCCTGTGAGGGATAACCCTTCATGAGCGCAGGCAGTCCGTATGACGAGTAAACACTGTTAATTAACTTTGCCTGCACTCCGTACACCTGATAACCTGCTCGCTGGGCGAGAATACCGCCTTCGAGATCGGCCGCCCACTCCTGATTTCTTTTCGTGTTCTCGTCGGCCTCATGCGAGTGCCGATCATAGAAGTGAATAAGTTCGTGCGAGATCATGGCAGCGAGCGCATTCAGGCTGTCGGCCCCGAGGGAGGCGCACAGGTCGTATGCCTTTTCTTCGATCGTAATCTGCTTGAGTTTGAAGGAGAAAGAGGCCACATACTTCTCCCGGCGTACCAGTTTGCATCCCGGGAGCGGTCTGTTGTTTTCGCCGGCGGCAAGGCACAGTTTTGCATACACCTGTTTAACCGTTTCGTGCTT
This sequence comes from Bacteroidota bacterium, assembly GCA_041182785.1. Lineage (GTDB taxonomy): Bacteria > Bacteroidota > Bacteroidia > Chitinophagales > Saprospiraceae > M3007. The sequence goes on along the minus strand of JBEGNB010000285.1, from coordinate 9,682 downwards.
GTACAGCGGGACGGAGTACCCGTTCAGATCCTCAGCAGTTGCTGTGGCGGCGGTAGCTACTGCGAAGTGGCAGGAGTGATCGTCGCTGTACTGCGCGAGAGTTGAGAGCGGGAGGAGGAGAAAGAGGAGGAGGCGCATGGGGGGTTATGTATTTTGGATTTTTAATGAATGTTCTGATTAGGCAGTGAATGCCCCACTACAAATTCCCCGTCACACCAAAGTACCATCCAAACTCGTACCTGTCAATGGTGGGAATGGGCCGCACGCCGTTTTGTGAGTCGAAGGGCTGGAATGGCGTTACGCCTTGCGACAAGCGCGTGGTTTTGCCTCCCATCAGGCCGAGGCTGATGGAGATACGCTGATCTCTGCCGATGACCAGACTGGGACCCAGCACGAAATTGAGCGACTGTGGCTGTCCACCATTCTGGGTGAGCGGCACGGCGAGTCCGAGCAATGCGCCCGGAGTTACGCGTTTTCCCCTGTCGTTATAGACCTGTACTGCGGTGGTTACCAGCGGTGCGAACTTGTCGGCATCGGTTTCGGCGATGATGGTCTCGTTGTCGTTGTTCAGCGCCAAGCTGTATCTTTTCTGCGGAGTGAAAAAGCCTGCCACACAGAAACCCGGGGTGATGGTGTATTTAAAGCCTTCGTAGTTGGTTACTCTGACAGTTCTGGTGCGATATACTTCCGGGTCAGTATCACTGTTCTTTTTATCATTTTTGACAGTAACATTTAACACGAGATCCATCTCTCTGCCAATGGGCTTGAACATCTCGTTGTGTTCGAACCGATGATTTTTCACCTCGTGCGTCTTGCGGTACAGCGCTCCAAGCTTGTCAGTTGTCACACTGGCAGCCATTTCTTCCACCCTGCCCAGACTGTCTGTAAAACTGGAGATCTGAAGATCCCTGAGGTTGGCTTCATCCCTTTTGTTTTGCAAATCAGTCAGTGCTTTTCTTTCATCTTCATTCATTTCGGAGGCCAGCAGCGACAGTTTACGAACGGTCTTGTCAAATTCGGGCTTATCCTTGCTCCATTTCTCCTTTAGTTGACTCATTCGTGCCGATTTCTCGCGAAATTCCTGGATGTTGTCTCCCCAGGAAAGTGCGCCTTCCAGTGTAGGGTGCTCTATGAAATCGCTTCCAAACATAAGCTCCAGATGTTCCATCGCCATTTGCTTAATCTTAGTGGGAGGCAGATCGGAACTTTTAAGCAGATTATCTATGTATTCCACGCTAAGCGTGCCCGCGGAAATTCTTTTGGACAAGTTATGGATCTGTACGGAGAGCGAGTGCATCTCCTCCGTCATGGCCGTGAGCCTTTCCAGGTACTCGCTGGCCGATTTGAATGTCAAATCGAGGTCTCCGCGGCTAGCACCGTCTTTTTCACTGGAAATATAGCCCAGCATATCAGCCAAAGTCATACCGGAAAAGCCTGCACCCAGTTTGCCGAGCGGCAGGTTCTTTAAAAAACCATCCACACCGCTACCCGATTCCGGGAGAAATTTATTGACCAGGTCTATTTTACCGGATTCATCATTCACCTCTTTCTGCTCAGTCTTGATGTTGTACAGGTAGTTGTTGAACTCCACAACGTGCAGGTGAACCTGATCACGCTTGCGTACGCCAGGTGTTTCTGTACTCACACCATCCTTCTTGAACCATACCGAGTCGAGGAAAACATCGTAGTAAACATGCAAATCCTGGGCAGTTGCCGTTGTGCAGATAGACAACATCAGGATGGACGAGATGAAGAGCTGTTTGATCATACTGTTTATTTTTAATGTTATTGCTTTTGAAGGAGAAGCATTTATTCCGTTTCAACGCTGAATTTCACAAAAAAATTCCACGAAGACAGAAAAATCACGGCTTGCTCACCACTTTTTTCGGAACAACTGTCACATTCAGGGTAAACACTCCCAGTGATGAAGGGGGCATGGTATTTTCTCCCCGGGTTGCCGAATTTTCAGGGTAGAAAACACTGGCCATCATTCTTTCAAAAGGAGATACCGCTCCTCTATCCGGACCCCTTGAGTTGAATGTCTTGCGCAAATCAACTACCTGATCGGTGACAATCAGTTTGATAGTTTCGATTCCAAACGGAGGGGTGGCCTTGTAGTAGCTGCCATCCCGCGGAAGAATCAGCTCCTGCTCCGGATTGAGCTCAAAATCATCGGCACTTTCTGTAGAGTCAAACCAGGGAGCTATCACGTTTCCGTTATTCTGTGGATCTATATCCAGAACGTTGAAAAAGCCGGCCTCATCACCCTGATTTTTCACCCGGATGACAAAGGGGGCTCCCTCCGTGATTACAAAATTTCCGGTCTTGTCTCGCTTGAGTGGTGGCAGGATTTGAGCTACTTTTCCGTCTTTTGTGGTATCTACCGGTACTAATTCAAGGGTGAATGTAAAGTTGGTAACCTCAGAGAAATCCAGTTTTCGGAGATAGGTTGTCCGAGCAAGTTTTTCCATGGAATAGACAATTCGGGTCTCTACTCCGAATGATTTTGCCGGGAATCGGTTAATAACAGCATTCTGCCTGTCGCCCAGCCAGACTGAATCTCCTCGTATATTCTGGTACAGGTAGCAATCGGCTTCTTCATCAAATCCGAACACTTTCTTCTTTTTGATTTCGTCTGTGAGTTTCCGGCGCAGGGTGGTATCTCTGATATCCAGCCTGACGTTTAGATGCATATCGCCGGGCGACTGTTCCAGCACATACGCCCAGGTTCCTTTCAGCGTGGAAGCGGGCTTGTCGGCAGTTACAATGCTTTTGGCAGGCTCGCTGCTGGTGATAAAGCCGGTTGCCAGCGGTTTTGCCTTCAGATAATCGCGCGTTTCTGCTGGGTAAAAACCCACTTTGGATCCCTTGTTGAGGTTTTGCAGCCAGCCGCCGTTCAGTACCAGCATGTCACCAGATTCGGTGACAGAATAATAGGGTTTAATGGCTACAAATACGCCATTCAGCACCAGTCGGTCGAGATATCCTTCTGCAAGGGGGGTCTGCCGGGGCGAAGTTACCGCCATCTCGTTCCTGATTTTGTCAAACAGTCCGCTGTAGGTACTGCCCTCGTTTACCTTGCCGAGGGCTTTCACAAATGCTGCGGTAAGCGGCCCCATCTGTTTGTCACCGTTTTTAATTTCATAGTTCAACTTGCCGGCATCGGAGGCAAAGAAGGCTGCGAAAGGGGCTAAAATCTCTTCTTGCTCCTGTTCCGACATGTTTTTATCGCCGAGACCCGCCGTTTTCTCGTGCGACTTGATCCAGTCGGCAGGCGCCATGAGGGCATTTGTACCGCGGGCAGCACCCAGTCCGCGCAGGCCGGTACCGCTGTGGCATGAATCGAGCAGCAAGATCAGTTGCCCCTTTGTGGCCAGTTTTTTTCTTATTTTCAGGAAATAACTGCCCAGCTCTTCATCAGAAATATGTTTTTCGCCCTTGTAGCCCGTGGAGTTATAATAGCTTTGGGCATCATAGGGAACAATACTTTCATCATATCCGTCAATTTCATCTCCACTGGCGTCCCACATTTGCTGTCCGTGGCCCGAGAAGTGAAAATAAACCAGATCGCCGGGAGCGGAGGATATCTGCAGTTGATTCAGTGCTGCGATGATTCCATCGCGGGTGGCGGCGGCGTCTTCGAGTACCACTATATCGGCTGCTGCGAACCCCTGAAACATCAGCGCCTCCTTGACAGCAACCACATCATTGTGCGCGTTGATACTTGACCATCCGGTGCCGGGTGCATAATTGCTCACGCCCACGACCAGGGCGCGCTTGCGAGCGAGCGTGTTGGCGGGCGCACAGGCGCACGCGAGGAGAAGGAGTGCGATAATCGTGTTTTTCATGCCGCTTTGATTAAACGGCCGCTTGCTACTCAGGCGACCTTTCAGCGGGAAAATATACAACAACCGTTCCGAACGGCAATCATCCATTTACTAATTGGCACTCCTGACTGTGTGGTTGTCCACTAAAATTATTAATTGGATTTTGACCGGTCTGATTTTTGTGGGTACAAGTCTATCCTTTGACATTCCTCCCTGGCAGTTTGAATGACTGATGCAGCACCACGATAGCCGTAAAAAACTCCTCCGCCACCATTGATGGTAATCCTTTAATCATGTGAGTCGAGGCACCCACGATGCGCACAGAACGGCCCGCCTGCCATACATGCCAACGCGCCAGGTTTATAAAAGAGGCAACAACATCCTCTTCTATGAGCGGCCGAAAAAACGGGGAGGCATCAGAAATGATTAAATGATCATGCCGGCGCCGGCAGTCTCGTTGGTGGCTTCATCAATCAGTATCAGGCTGCCAGTGGTTCTGTTCTTCCGGTAGCTGTCCGTAAAAAGGGGCCTGGTTGTGCGAAGGAACACGCGTGCAATATCGTTCATGCCGATGTTCAGGTCGTGCTGGTTTCTGCTCAGGGTATTGATATCGAGCTTGTACCGCACTTCCCTGATGATACCGCGCACTTCACTGCCTGTATGTTTCAATATGTATTTCCCGTTCGGCTGCAGCGGACGGTCGCTGAACCAGCAGATCATGACCTCTACATCCTGCGTGACTTCGGGTTTATTGTGTTCCCGAACAATCATGTCTCCCCTGCCGAGGTCAAAATCGTCTTCCAGGAGCAAGGTAACCGACATGGGTGGTACTGCTTCTTCCAGCTCTCCGTTGTACGTGTCAATACGGCGGATGCGGGTTGTAAAGCCGGATGGCAGCAGCAGTACCTCATCACCCTTTCTGAAAATACCCGAGGCTACCCTGCCCGCATACCCGCGGTAGTCGTGGTGAGCATCGGTGAGCGGACGAATCACATACTGAACCGGGAAACGGGGATCAATCAGGTTTTCGTCACTACCAATGTGGACGTTTTCGAGGTAATACAGCAAGGTGGAACCCTGATACCAGGGCATATTTTCCGACCTGTTCACAATATTATCGCCTTTCAGGGCTGAAACAGGTATGAAATGTATGTCTTTCACATCGAGTTTTGCGGCGAAAAGCTCGAATTCCTGCCTGATCTGCTGATATACCTCTTCTGCATAATCTACCAGATCCATTTTATTGATACAGACCACGAGGTGCGGAATCTGCAGGAGCGAGGCAATAAAAGCATGGCGGCGGGTTTGTTCCTGCACGCCCTTGCGCGCGTCCACGAGGACCAGCGCAGCGTTGGCGGTGGAGGCGCCGGTAACCATATTCCGGGTGTACTGGATGTGGCCGGGCGTATCGGCGATGATGAACTTGCGGTTGGGTGTGGAAAAATAGCGGTAGGCCACGTCAATCGTGATGCCCTGTTCCCGTTCCGATTTGAGGCCATCGGTGAGCAGAGCGAGGTTCATTTCCCCGTCGCCGGAGCGCTCGCTGGCCTTCTTTACCGCTTCGAGCTGATCTTCGAAGACAGCTTTCGATTCGTACAGGAGCCTGCCGATAAGTGTACTTTTGCCGTCGTCCACGCTGCCGGCTGTGGTGAACCGCAGTAATTCCGTTCGTTTGATTTCCATGTCAGAAGTACCCCTGTTTTTTACGATCTTCCATAGCGGTTTCCGAGCGTTTGTCATCTGAACGAGTACCGCGCTCGGTGACTCGAAGCGTGGCAACCTCCCTGACAACCTCACTGGCGCTGGATGCATTGGATCGGACGGCCCCGGTGCAGGTCATATCTCCGATTGTTCTGAACCGGACCGTTTCAATGGCGGGCACCTCGTGAGGGCGTCGGGGAATAAAATCGCAGTCGGCCAGCAGCATACCGTCGCGCTCGAATACAGCGCGCTGGTGGGCGAAATACAGCGAAGGGAGCGGCACCTGTTCGTCGGTCAGGTACTCCCACACATCGAGCTCTGTCCAGTTGCTGATGGGGAATACGCGGAAGTGTTCGCCTTGTCGTTTATGTCCGTTGAACAGATTCCAGAGTTCCGGGCGCTGGTTTTTAGGGTCCCACTGTCCGAATTCGTCGCGGTGCGAAAAGAAGCGCTCCTTGGCGCGGGCCTTCTCCTCATCGCGGCGTGCACCGCCGATAGCCGCATCAAAGCGGTGTTTTTCTATTGTATCGAGTAAAACAGCGGTCTGAATAAGATTCCGACTGGCATTATATCCTTTTTCCTCGACCACCATCCCCTTGTCAATGGCCTCCTGCACAGATCCGACAACCAGCTTCACGCCGAGTTCCTTCATCCACCAGTCGCGGAACTCCATCGTTTCCGGGAAATTGTGTCCCGTATCAATATGAATAAAAGTGAAAGGGATACGCGCCGGATAGAAGGCTTTCCGGGCGAGCCAGGAAACGAGTATCGAGTCTTTGCCTCCGGAAAAAAGGAGTGCGGGGTTACCGAACTGAGCAGCAACCTCTCTGAGAACGAAAATGGACTCCGATTCGAGCAGTCTTGTCATGATATCTCAGCCAGTATTTTGTCAACGGCCTCTTCAACCGATAAAAGATTGGCATTTACGACGATATCAGGATTAAGCGGTGGTTCATACTCATCATCAATGCCTGTGAAATGGGGAATAAGCCCCGCGCGAGCCTTCCGGTACAGTCCTTTGGGATCGCGTTTTTCACAGACGTCGAGCGGAGTGTCAATGAAAACCTCTGTAAAATCTTCGCGACCGATGATATTCCTCGCCAGTTCGCGCATTTCAGATTTGGGGCTGATGAAGCAGTTGATACAGATTATTCCGCTGTTAAGGTAGAGCTTTGATATCTCTGCCACGCGGCGAATATTTTCCATGCGATCGGCCGGGGAAAAGCCGAGATTACTGTTGATGCCACTCCGAATATTATCTCCGTCGAGAATCTGGGCAAAACGGCCCATTTCGAAGAGTTTTCTTTCGAGTGCAACGGCAATTGTCGTTTTCCCTGAACCCGACAATCCGGTGAACCAGAGTACGCGGGCGCGCTGCCCGAGTGCGCGCTCGCGTTCTGCCCGCGAGAGCATGTAGTCAAAAACCGGATGTATATTGTTCATTTAAACGCTATTCACACACAGACAAGGACTTGATCAGAGCGGCACATTACCATGTTTCCGCCGTGGCCTCGACACATCCTTGTTTTCCAGCATGGCGTAGGCCTTGATCAGTTTTCTTCTGGTCTCTTTGGGGTGAATCACCTCGTCAACAAAACCGCGGGAGGCTGCGCGGTACGGATTGGCAAAGGTGTCGGCGTATTCGCGTTCCTTTTCCAGCAACTTGGCTGCCGGATCGGAGCTCGACTCGATTTCCTTTTTGAAAATGATTTCGGAAGCACCTTTAGCGCCCATCACGGCGATTTCGGCTGTTGGCCATGCGAAATTCATATCGGCGCCGATATGTTTGGAGTTCATCACGTCGTAGGCACCGCCGTAAGCCTTGCGGGTAATTACAGTAATACGCGGCACAGTGGCCTCGGAGAAGGCGTACAGCAGTTTGGCTCCGTTGGTGATAATACCGTTCCACTCCTGATCCGTGCCGGGCAGAAAACCGGGCACATCTTCCAGTACCAGCAGCGGGATATTGAAACAATCGCAGAAGCGGACGAAGCGCGCGCCCTTTTTGGAAGCGTTCACGTCGAGCACACCTGCCAGGCAGATTGGCTGATTGGCTACAATACCGATACTGCGGCCAGCCAGGCGGGCGAAGCCCACCACCATATTGTCGGCATAAGCCTCGTGTATTTCAAAGAAAGAATCGGCATCCACAATACCCTGGATGACCTCCTTCATATCGTAGGGCTGACTGGCGTTTTCCGGGATGATGGCAGTGAGTTCCTCGCGGTACTCTTCTTCCAGTTCGAAGGGCAGAGCAGGAGCCTTTTCCGAGCAGTTTTGCGGCATATACGACAGCAGCCGCTTGATCTTTGCGATACAGTCAATATCGTTGGAGGCCGTCAGGTGCGTGACCCCTGACCGGGATGCGTGCGTTGAAGCGCCGCCCAGCTCCTCCGAGCTGACCTCCTCGTTGGTCACCGTTTTCACCACGTTGGGTCCTGTCACGAACATATAGGAGCTGTGTTCCACCATCAGGATGAAATCGGTGATAGCAGGGCTGTACACGGCGCCGCCGGCACAGGGGCCCATGATAGCCGATATCTGGGGAATTACTCCGCTGGCCTGCACATTCCGGTAGAAAATATCGGCATAACCGCCCAGCGAGTTCACGCCTTCCTGGATACGAGCGCCACCGGAGTCATTGAGACCAATCAGTGGAGCGCCGTTTTTCACGGCCAGGTCCATGATTTTGCAAATCTTTTCCGCGTGTGTTTCGGAGAGTGACCCACCGAACACCGTGAAGTCCTGAGCGAAAACATACACCAGTCGGCCACCGACAGTACCGTAGCCTGTGACCACCCCGTCGCCGGGGTACTGCTGATCGGCCATCCCGAAATCGGTACAGCGGTGCATCACCAGGGCTCCGATTTCCTCAAAACTGTCGGGGTCGAGCAGAAAATGAATCCTTTCCCGGGCCGTCAGTTTGCCTTTTTTGTGTTGGGCATCAATACGGGCGGCGCCTCCGCCCAGTTGGGCTTCCGCGAGTTTTGAGTTGAGAATATCCAGTTTTTTGTCCATCAGAAACAGCAACCGGCGGGTTAGGAGTCGGGTGCGGCGCAAATGTAATAATAGCATGACTAGGATTCGCTTACCTGGTCAAAAAACGATCATTTTTGGGCTTTGTTAATTTGAAGTGCCAACCTGTGCGGGAATTGGACTACTTTTGTATCCAAAGTTCCGGAAAAAAACGCAAGACCGGACTTGGAAGATACAGGCCCTATCACGCACATATCCGGTTTTAATTGTCATGCTCACCGAACTCAGTATTGATAACTTCAAGTCGTGGAAATCAACTGGTCCAATAAGACTTGCACCTCTGACTGTGTTTTGCGGAACAAACAGTTCCGGCAAGTCCAGTATTGCCCAGTTTATATTGATGCTAAAACAGACAGTGGAGTCGTATGATCGTCAAAGAGTGCTGCACACAGGCGACGGCAGTTCAATGGTGGACCTTGGAAGCTGGCTGGATATCGTGCACGGTCATGATGAATCCAAGGCTATCAGTTTTTCATTTAATTATCATGATGTAAACGGAATAGCATTTACCGATCCGGTTAATGAGAAGATGTATGGTCCATTTAATCAGGTCGGATTCAATGCAAAAGTAGAATATAACAGAAGTGTCAACAGAATAGTCCTCGATCATTTTACATACCAGCTCCCTTCCAGAAAAACAGAGGATCCGGGCAACCCGGACATCAACCTCGGCCTTAAAATAAAAGATGTATCCAGAAATCAGTACGAGCTTATTGCGAGTGGATTCAGAGCAATGAGACAGCAGGGTCGCCCGGGGGTACTACCACATCCCGAGAATTTTTTTGGTTTCCCCGGGGAAGCCATCGCCTATTATCAAAATACAGGATTTCTCACAGATTTTTCACTTTCAGTCAAGAATCTCTTCAAATCAGTCTTCTATGTGGGTCCGTTGAGGGAATACCCTGAGCGTTTTTATCAATTCTCGGGTGAGATGCCTCCTGATGTAGGCACACGCGGACGATTATCCGTGAATGCCATGCTTGCCGCCGGCCAACGCTCGATTTCCAGGGGGCGCAGAAAGAAAGGGGAATCATTTCAACTTTTGATTGCCCGTTGGTTAAAAACCATGAAATTGATTGAAGATTTTCGGTTGGCTCCCATCGCAGATGGAAGAAAGG
>JBEGNB010000284.1:0-5307 GCA_041182785.1 Bacteroidota bacterium | reverse complement strand
ATAGAATATATTGGCGGGCTCAAATCCGAGCCAGCGCACGTCTTCCAGGATGCTTTCCACGTATTCTGTATCCTCCGTGACCGGGTTGGTATCATCGAACCGGAGATTGGTTTTACCTCCGTACTTCTGCGCGAGGCCGAAGTTCAGGCAAATACTTTTGGAGTGGCCTATGTGCAGATACCCGTTAGGTTCAGGTGGAAAACGGGTGAGTACAGACTGGTATTTTCCTGCCGCCAGATCTGCTTCGATAATCTCCTCGATAAAGTTGAGTGACTCGCCAGAGGGAGCTGTATTTTCAGTTTTCATATTTCAAACCGTGATGATATTCAGTGATGATTACATTCTGGTGGGCATTTCGATACCCAGCAGGTTCATACCCGATTTCAGTACCTGTCCGGTGGCTTTACTCAGTGACAGTCTGAACGCCTTTGCCTCGGCGCTGTCGGCATTGAAAATACTCAGGTCGTGCCAGAACCGGTGGTAACTTTTAGCCAGCGCATAACAGTAGTTGGCAATTTGCGAGGGGTCGTATTCCCTGGCTGCCAGCGCGACGATGTTCGGGTAGTCCTGAAGTGCTACGAGCAGTTCTTTTTCCTGCGGTTGTATACCTTCGTATGCGTGTGCACGCGAGAGGTCCACCTGTTCGCGCTCCACCCGCTGCATCAGTCCGTTGATACGCACATAACTGTACTGGATGTACGGCCCGGTTTGGCCCTGCAGATCAACCGATTCTTCCGGGTTGAAGATCATCTTCTTTTTGGGCTGCACCTTTATAATGAAAAACTTCAGGGCTCCCATGCCTACCCGTTTCAGGTTTTCCGTTTTCTCCTCCGCAGAGATACCGTCAATTTCTCCGCGTTCCGACGACTGTTCGGTGGCGAGCCTCACTACTTCTGCCATGATATCATCTGCATCCACAACGGTGCCTTCGCGGGTTTTCATGCGACCGGTGGGTAGTTCTACGAGACCATACGAGAGGTGGTGGAGACCGTCGGCATAAGGTTCTCCCAGCCTTTTGAGCGTTTCGAAGAGTACCTGGAAGTGATAGTTCTGTTCGTCGGCTACTACATATACAAACTGATCGCAGCCCAGTTCGCGGTATCGCATGCGTGCAGTACCCAGATCCTGAGTGATATAGACGGAAGTGCCGTCGGCCCTAAGCACGACTTTATTATCCAGACCAGCATCGGTGAGGTCAATCCACACAGAACCATCGTCCTTGCGGTAGAACACATTTTTTGTCAGGCCTTCGTCCACGATATCCTTTCCGAGCAGATAGGTATCACTTTCGTAGTAGAGCTTGTCGAAGTTTACCCCCAGGTCGGCGTAGGTTTGCTCGAAACCCTTGTAAACCCATCCATTCATTTTTTTCCACAGGGCGACGGTTTCGGGGTCGTGACTTTCCCACTTGAGCAGCATTTCGCGTACTTCGGCGCCGAGCACAGAGTAGTCGTTGAACCACTTGTTTTTATAGTCCTTGAAGAACTCTTTTTCAGACTGTTCCTCTTTTTTTCTACCAGCGTACTGTTTCCGGGCCTCCTCTGTTTGCTGCCACTGTTCGTATTCTTCCTTCGATTTCTGTTCGAAGAGCACATACCAGTCGCCTACGAAATGGTCGCTTTTGATTCCTTCGCTTTCGGGTGTTTTGCCTTCGCCGAACTTTAGCCAGGAGAGCATACTCTTGCAGATAGCCACACCGCGGTCGTTGATAATCTGCGTTTTCACCACATCGTAGCCCACGGCATCCATGATGCGAGTGCACGACCAGCCGAGCAGGATATTTCTGATGTGCCCCAGGTGCAGGGGTTTGTTGGTGTTGGGAGAGGAGTATTCCACCATGAGCTTGCGCCCGTTGCGGGGCTGGCGGCCATAGTTGGCATCGGCGAGCATGCCTGACAGGAAAGAATTCCAGTAAGAATCGGCGATTTCAAGGTTGAGGAAACCCTTCACGACATTCCAGCCTTTCACTTCAGGTACGTTTTCCTGCAGGTAGGCGCCGATTTCCGAAGCGGTGGCATCGGGTGCTTTTTTTGAAATTTTGACAAAAGGGAACACAACCACAGAGTAGTCGCCCGTAAAATCGGGAGGGGTGGTGTTCACTTGTACTTTTGCGGCATCCGTGTTATCATTATACAACGATAACACGGATGCTGCAACAGCTTTCTGGAGGGTGGATATGATGCTGGCCATAAAGTTGAATCAAATAAACCGCAAAGGTAATGATTCAGCCTGTTGGTTGTTGACATAGGAGCAGCAGTTTCTGATATCAGACCCCGGAAAATGCTGATTATCTGACCAGCGTTGTATTGCCCCGGAAAACCTCGGTGTGACCGTCGGCAAATTCTGCCTCGAGAACCCACACAAAAACCGCGGGATTCATAGGTTGACCGCGGAAATTGCCATCCCACCCGATATTTTCGTCGTTGAAGTCAAAATTTGTGGCTTCATATACCATCTCTCCCCAGCGGTCGTACACGCGGAAAGTGAGTGCGCGCGACTCGTTCTGACCGTGTACCAGCAGCAGATCATTTACACTGTCGCCATTGGGAGAGAAAGCGGTAGGTACATATACCTTTCTGGGTACTATTACCTGTATCAACACCTGATCAGAGGCACGGCAACCGTTCTGGTCGGTTACTTCCGCGTCGAAATAGTGCGGATTGGTCAGTCCCTCAACCAGAGGATCAATACAATTGGTGCAATTTAGCAAGGATGTATCCTCAGGTGCCCACTGTACACTATAGTTTCCGACGGCATTGAATACCTCCAGGAACAGCTGAGCGTCTTCACCAAATTCAATGGTCAGGTCGGGACCCAGATCGGCACTAACGCTGGCGGGTTCATTCAGTTGAGTAACCGGCAGTTCGACCGTGCAGCCGTTCGCGTCTGCTATTCGGGGGATATACAGACCTGCATACAATCCAATCTGAACGGACGATCCGTTCCAGGGCTTGTCGTTGAGGGCATAGCGGTAGGGTGGTGATCCACCGGACGGCAGTATTTGTATCCGGCCGTCGTGGTATCCGTAGCAGGTGGGTTCAGTGAGAACAACCTGGCCCGAAATTGGGATTTCAGGCTGCAGGATTTCGGTAATTACCGGCGTTGCACACCCGTTGGCATCGGTGACTGTTACACCGATCTCTCCGGCTGGCAGTCCGGTTACCTGTGTGCCTGTTACGCCATTCCACCATATATACTTGTAAGGTGCTACTCCGCCGAAAGCCGTTATGCTTGCACTGCCGGAGCGTTCTCCGTAGCATTTTACATGTGACGGTATCGCCTGACCAATCAGGCGGGTGGGTTCCTTTATTTCAACCGTTGCAGTAGCGTTGCATCCGAATGCGTCGGATATAGTCACTTTGTTTATGCCGGCCAGCAGGCCCCGGCCGACCGAATCGGCGGGAGTGGAGCTGTTGGCCCATTTCCAGGTGTATGGCGCAGTACCGCCGGTTGCTTTGGCCGATGCCCAGCCGGTTGGGTCGCCGTTGCACAATACATCGTTTTTGCCCGTGATGGATGCCAGTACTGGTGCCGGATTGCCCAGCGAGAAGCTGTATGTGGCAGAACATCCATCCTGGTCGGCAACGGTAACAGCGTAAGACTGGTCAGCCTTCAGGTTGATGGCAGTTTGTGCAGTTTGGGCCGGGGTTGTGTTCCACACATACTGGAATGCTGCCGGACTGGCTGCTGTAGCTCCGTAACGGATATTATTCACTGTGGCATATCCGTCTTCGCCGTCGTGGCAGCGGGGTTGTACTGCCAGTGCAGAGGCAGACAACTGTTCTTTTTGTGGTACTACAGATTGTCCTGCGGTCAGGCAACCTCTGATGTCGGTGGCTGTTACCTGATACGTTCCGGCTGCGAGACCAGCTGCAGTTGGTCCCGACTGCCCGTTGTTCCATGTATAGGTATATCCGCCATTTCCTCCGCTGGCAACAGCTGATATCGTACCCGTACTACTCTGGAAACAGATTGTATCGGCTACAGACGGTATGCTCAGGGCAAGTACATCGGGCTGAGCAACCGAGGCTGTGAGCGTGCGGGTACATCCGTTCTGGTCGGTGACAGTAGCCTGATATGCTCCTGCACCCACGCCGGTGATGGACAGTCCGCTACCTGTGTAACCGCCGGGGCCCTGCCACAGCGCGGAATAGCCGGGTATGCCGCCACCCACAGTGAGCAGTACCTCGCCGTTTGCCTCGCCGAAGCAGCGTGCAGGTGATTGCGACGATTGTACCGACAGCTGTTGTGGCTGGGTGAGCGCTGCTGATACCGTCCGGGTACAGCCATTGGAGTCAGTTACAGTGACGGTATAACTCCCTGCCACGAGCGAGGTGGCTGTGGCTGTGGTTTGTCCGTTGCTCCACAGGTACGCGAGCGCGCCCGCGCCTCCCTGCGCCTGTACCGATATCTGACCGTTATTGCCCCCGAAACAGGAGACATTGACCGATTGTGCCACTGACAACTGTATGGCCGATGGCTGCGTGATATTCACCTGACCGGCGTCCGTACAGCCGTTGGCGTCAGTCACGGTCACAGTGTAGGCTCCTGCAGCAAGTCCGTTTGGGTTGCCGGTTGTTTGTCCGTTGCTCCACAGGTACTGGTACGGAGCAGTTCCTCCTGTAATCTGTGCCTGTGCGGAACCGGTGTTTCCGCCGAAACAGGTAACATTGGCGGCATTGGCATTCAGATCGAGCAGCGGAGGCTCGGTGATGGTAGCAGAAGCCACACCGGTACAACCAGCCGGGTTTGAGATAGTAACCTGATAAGTTCCGGGCGCCAGACTGGAAGCAGTTTGAGTGGTTTGTCCGGCCGGATCGCTCCACAGGTACGTATTATTTCCGCCGATATTGGCAGTTGCCAGCAGCTGGCCGTCATTTTTACCGAAACAACTCACATCGGAAACCACGGCTGCGGTAGCCGAGAGTTGGGCTACCGACACGTGTACCGAGTCGGTGGCACTGCAACCGTATATATCGGTGGCTGTGACATAATAGGTGGAAGACGCTGCCGGTATGATTGTGTTTATCGGGCAGGTCGGGCAGCTTACGCCGGCGCTCCAGGCATAATTCACCTCATACAAGGGTGCAAAGGTGATACTCCAGTTCTGGATACTTCCGGTGAACGTGGGGAAATCATCGGCGGCCTGCAGTTGCCAGTTGCCGTTGGAGGGCCGGGTGGGTGTATCCCACAGATCGCTCCATGAGCCTTCTGGCTGGAAATTTCCTGTGAAAGGCGCCGCGCTCGCGGGCGCCTGCGGACCCGGGAAATTAATCGGTACAGCAGCCGACGGGGTGAAGCAGGTAT
>JBEGNB010000283.1:0-10294 GCA_041182785.1 Bacteroidota bacterium | reverse complement strand
GGGAAAGTAGGTCCGCTTTCGTTCCTGAAAGTGCGCAACTACCAGGATAACAACATCGTACGCCTGTATTATCAGACACCACTTTTCTTCCCCTACAACTTCCGCGTGTTCAATGAGCTCGGGCAATTGATGTACGAAGATGAAATTGTTCCCGACCAGTTTTCCGAAAATTATGTGGAATTTGACACATCCAACCTGCCAATTGGCGTTTATATGTACACCATCAGCCGGGGTGAAACAGTCGCCACAGTAAAAATTGTAAAAAATTAAAAATCAGATTTGGTTTTTTGAATCGCATTGCCTTATCTTTGCGACCCGAAAAACAAAGGTTTGGCTCCGTAGCTTAATGGATAGAGCATCTGACTACGGATCAGAAGGTTAGAGGTTCGAGTCCTCTCGGAGTCACACAGTTTTGAAGTGTTTGAGCTTTGCTCATTTTTTGAAACTTTTTCAACTAGAACACTCAAATTTTACATTAATGTCCAAGATTTGCGACCTGACCGGGAAACACCCGATCTCCGGGAACCACGTGTCCCACTCCAACAGGAAAACGAAACGACGTTTCTTTCCTAATCTCCACACCAAGAAATTTTATGTGCCTGAAACGGGCGAGTGGATTACCCTCAAGGTAAGCTCAAGCGCTATCCGCACGATTTCCAAACTCGGTATTTACCAGTACATCAAGAAACTGGAAAAGAAAGGCGAAATCGTATATTACGGAACAAGCGAATCCGGCATCTGATCAATCCTGACCTGAATTTTTAAATTACGCGACAACCATGGCAAAGAAAAGCAAAGGCAACCGCATTCAGGTTATCCTGGAATGTACAGAGCATAAAAACAGCGGTCTTCCCGGCACTTCCCGCTACATCACTGAAAAGAACCGCAAGAACAACCCTGATCGTATGGAACTGAAAAAGTACAACTCCATCATGAGGAAGTACACAGTTCACCGCGAAATCAAATAATTCATCAACCATCAAACTACTGAAAAATGGCTAAGAAGGTTTCCAAAAACGCTCGTGTAGCCCAGCGTGCCGCCAACGCAGGATCTGGCAAAGACCACGTCAAAGTGGTAAAATCAGTTAAAGACCCGGTAACCGGCAAATACACTTACAAACAGGTAATGGTGCACAAAGATAAAGTCAAAGACTTTTTCGCTGACGCCAAATAAGGTTCATCCTTATATATCGGAAACCCGGATCTTCTCAGAAGTTCCGGGTTTTTTTATTGTCCCACAGCTTCCATACCAGTAAACTGATCAGCATACCCAGTATGGCGCCGCCAATCACATCAACCAGGAAGTGCTGCACAAGGAATATCCTTGAAATGCCGGTGAGTATTGAAATTCCTGCCAGTGTCATCAACAAATACCTGTTTTTCCCTCTGCTTAGCAGGGCCAGCATACTGTAAAGCCCAAAGGCCGACATGGTATGCCCCGATGGAAAGCTGGTTTTCCCTTTGTTGAGTGCTACTCCCGGAACCACCACCACCTGATCCGATTTGCCGATATTCTGAAAATGGGTGTAGGGGCGATCGGTACCGGCCTTGTCTTTGGCGATATACGATACCGGGATAATGAGTAATCCGGCCACTATCAACGGGATAGCCGTACTGCGTGAACGGAAAAGATAAAAGGCGACCGCAATGACCCACATATATGGTTCGCCCAATCCTGTTATTATCCTGAATACTGTATTGAAAGGCTCAAACCGCAGGTCGTTCAGGATGAGAATTTCTTCACCATAGGGGAGTACGCAGGCTGCGGCGAGGGCAGCAAATAGAAAGATACCGACAGGGTAGTAGTACCAACGGCAGGTTTTCATGCTTGTTCCGGGGTGCTTTTTTTCTGAAAACGCTTTGAAAGCCAGAAAATCAGGCGGTCGAGGTATTCATTTCTGAACAGCTGTGCGTCATTCATGGCTTTGGTTGTCAGGTAGCCTCCGATAGGAATCATGCTGATACAGGGCATCATGGCCGCCCAAAATGGGGTCATGACATTTGACTCGGCCAGTTTTCTGCACAGTATTGTCAGGAAGATGAAGGCAACAAAGAAGATAATCGAAACAAGAATGGGATATCCGAATCCTCCTTTCCGGATTATGGCGCCCATGGGTGCGCCGATAAACAGGAAAACGAAGCAAACTAGTGCGAAACTGTATTTGATATAAAGCTCATACCCGGTTTTTACCCACTCCAGTCGCCGGCTTTCTGTCTGCGCTATGCGTGTTTCCACGCTGCTTTTGGCTATCCCCGAGAGTGTTTTTGCTTCTTTCAGCAGATTATACCGGAATTGTCCCTGGAAGGTCTCGGCGAAACTGGCATATTCATTCAGCGGCCTGGATATTTCCTGTTTCGGAAGCACGGGGCCGGTACTTTGCTTTACGGGCGTTTTGGGAACATTTCCCGGGTGTGGTTGTGCCGGCAGCTTTTCCAGATTTGGGGGTTCCACCCTGCGCCGGAGATTCAGGGTGATATCATCCACCGCCGACTGGCCACCCTCTATGATTTTGTTTTTGAGCGAATCCATATTGGCACGCAGCTCATTCATGGTCAGGGCACCACGCTGTTTGGAGTATTTGTCCTCGGCCGACCTGACCAGTTCAAATTCCTTCATGTCCCACACTTTCGTCCAGGAGCCAAACCGGGTTCTTACGAAGGGAAATTTCTGATTCTGCCGTATATTCTGTTGTGCCGAGGGCTCCTGATACTGGGTTCCCCTGAACAGATTCATCACAAAGTAGCGCTTGTCGCGCGTGGTGTACATCTGACCGCTGTCGGCCAGTATCTGGTTCATTTTTGTTTTTCCGGAGTTGGTGTGATCTTCAATCATCACACCGGAAATAGTTTCCCCGTCTTTGGCCTTGTCGCCGATTCTGATAACAAATTGCCTGAAATCTTCATTAAATACCCCTTTTTCCAGGGTAAGAGCCGGCTTCTGTCGCCTGATGTCGGTGAGTCTCGACTTGAATTTGGCCGTTGATTTCGGGATAATAAAATCGGAGCACAGATAGGAGAAGAAAGCGATGCATGCACACACGAAAATCAGTCCGGCCATTATCCGGATCAGTGGTACCCCGGCCGATTTCATACTCGACAGTTCGTATCGCTCTGCCAGATTTCCCATCACCATAACCGATGCGATGAGCACGGCAATAGGAAGCGCCATCGGGAATGTGGATACCGACATGTATCCGATCAGTTCCAGCATGATCAAGATATTGACTCCCTTTCCGGCAATTTCATCAATGTACAGCCACAGAAATTGCATGACCAGCACAAACAGCGCTATGCCGAACGAGACGAAAAACGGCCCGATAAAACTTTTCAGTATGTACTTGTCAATCTTTTTCATGTACTGCGGTGGCTCAGAAATCAAAACCCGCTTTAAACGCTTTCAGTTTTGATATGGTATCGGTGGGGTTCTGAGCACTGAAGACGCTGCTGCCCGCCACCAGTACATCCGCTCCGGCCTGGAGCAGCGACTCGGCATTTTGCAGTCCGACTCCGCCGTCAATTTCAATCATGACGTTCGCGTTGGCCATATCAATCATTTCACGGAGCTGCCTTGTCTTTTCCAGTGTTCTGTAAATAAACTTTTGTCCGCCAAATCCTGGATTCACCGACATGATACAAACGAGGTCAATATCCTCAATCAGGTCGGCCAGTACAGATACGGGCGTGTGCGGATTCAGGGCAACACCGGCTTTTGCTCCTGTTTCCCTGATCTGGTGTACCGTCCGGTGAAGGTGCGGGCATGCTTCATAGTGAACTGTGATTACATCGGCTCCTGCTTTATGGAACGATTCAATATACTTTTCAGGTTCCACGATCATCAGGTGTACGTCGAGCGGTTTTTCGGCCATTTTCTTCATGGCTTCCACGATGAACATACCGAAGGTAATATTGGGAACAAAGCGCCCGTCCATGACATCCACATGAAACCAGTCGGCTTCAGAGCGGTTAACCATTTGCATTTCTTCGCCCAGGCGGGTGAAGTCGGCGGCGAGCAGGGAGGGGGCGATGAGGTGTTGGCGTGGCATACGGGTCAGGGAATAGCCCTTACTCGGGCTTTTAGGTTGAAAGCAGTGGGTTTATGATCTGACAGAGAAAATCTGGTCGGACCGGAGTATAGGCATGCGTCGCATTTTCAGGAACAACTGTACGGTTGCTGCCACGTCTTTTTCGCAATACCTGGCGATACGGTCGAGGTCGCGTTCTTCCCAGTAAACCTTTCCGACATCGGCTCCGCTGATATCATCTTTGGGCGAGGGGATCTCGAAAAGTGCGCACAGCAGGCGCAAAGAGGTGTAGTTTTTGATGTCGCCAAACTTCCACATCTCCAGGGTGTCGAGCAGGTGCTTCACCTCCCAGGGTTTCTTGCCGGCAATATCGAGCAACCTCGGTAGCGGCATCTGATTCACCAGCATCCGCCGACATATATATGGTATATCGAACTCGCGTATGTTGTGCCCGCAAACAGCAAATTTTTCCGGATTATTGAAATGCTTGTTGAGCAAATCGGTAAAATCGTCGAGCAAGGCGCCTTCCACATGGTTGGTGAAAGATTTCAGGCGCAGAACCGGCTCGTTGGATCCCGGCTGACGGGTCATAAAACCTACTGAAATACAGATTATCTTGCCAAATTCTGCATAAATACCCGCTCTTTCTCCAAATGCGTAGGCGATATCGTCTTGCTGCAGCTCGGCCTGTTTGAACAAACCCTTGCACTTGTGTGCCCACAAATCCTGGAGTTCATCGCTGAGTTCCTCAAAGTCGCCAGCAGCCGGAGCAGTTTCAATGTCCAGATACAGGATGTTGAACGGATCGAATGATTCAAATACGGACATGACTTGTTTTTTTGACTGTTGGGTGCAAAGTTAGCCTGTAGGAGCGTCTTGCCGAACAATAGAAATAATTTTAATCCACCACTCAGGTGTAAAACTTTTTAAATCAATGAATTATATTTTCTGTTCAGATAAATTGTTAAAAGATATATCGTGTTAATGCAATAAATTTGCCGCTATTCGTGTTAATCTCTCAACTTTCAACCTACAACTATCTATGAGTACGAATTACAATTCGCCCGGTACGCCGCCGCCTTTCCAGCCGTCCACCGGCGACAGCAACAACAAGAATCTCATGCCGATCATGATCGGTATCATAGTCGTTCTGCTCGGTCTGTGCGTCTATCTTTTCGTCTCCAAAACACGTGCCACAAACGCTTTGCAGGAACAACTCGACGAACAGTCGGTTGCACTGGCTGAACTTGACACAAAGTACAAGGAGACTGTAGCCCAGCTGGAGATGCAGAAGGGACAAAATGTGCAGCTCGATTCGATGGTAAACGCTCAGCTTGCCCAGCTGGAGAGCCAGAAGAATCAGATTGCTGAACTGATTCGCGGAAGAAAAGACTACAAATCTGCTATGGCCAATTTCGACAAGCAGAAGAAGGAGTATCTGGCGCAAATCGAGGAGTTAAAAAAACAGGTGGGTATTCTGACAGAGCAGAATACACAGCTGGCGGAAGAAAATCAGCAGCTGAACAGTTCTCTGGGAGAAACACAGAGCAAGCTCAAGGAGGAGAGTGCCGCCAAGGCTTCCCTGGCCAGCGAAAAGAGTAATCTCGAAGCCGAGCGCAACAAACTTTCCAAGAAGGTTGATATTGCCTCCGCTATCCGTGTGAAGAATATCGTGGTGAAGGGCGTTGATGTCAAAGGCAGCAAGGAGCGCTCCAAAAGTAGGGCCAAAAAAGTTGACAGGCTGAGTGTCTGCTTCCGTACAGAAGCCAATGAAGTAGCCAGTGAGGGTGAAGAGACGTTCTATCTTCGTATTATTGATCCTGCAGGCAGTCCCCTGTCAGTAGAGGAGCGTGGCTCCGGAGTAGCTCAGAACAAGCGCTCTGATGAAGAATTCCGCTACACCACCGTTGCTACGTGCGACTACTCCCAAAAGGAAACTGACGTCTGTGGTACCTGGGAGCCCGGCCAGAACTTTGCCAAAGGCAAGTACAAGGTTGAGGTTTATAACAAGGGTTACCTCGTTGGAACAGGAAGCTTCAATCTGAAGTAATGCTCAATGGGGGGTATTGGTTACCTGCCTGTAGTGGTAATTAAATAAAAAAGGCCCGCCAGATCAACCGGCGGGCCTTTTTTATTCGGTTTCAAGATCAGATGATCGCATCGAGCTTGTCCTTGAGGGTCTGTTTGGTGACTGCACCCACTACTTTGTCTTTGAGTTCGCCATTCTTGAAAATCAGGAATGTAGGTATGCCGCGTACATTGTAGTCATTCGGAGTTTTCGGATTGTCGTCAACATTTAGTTTTCCTACAACAGCTTTTCCGTCGTACTCTTTTGCCAGCTCTTCGATGACGGGTGTCATCATTCTGCATGGGCCGCACCATTCTGCCCAAAGGTCAATAAGGGTTACTTTGTCGCTTTCCAGCACCTCTTTTTGGAAGGTTGCATCGCTGAATTCGTGTGCCATTTTTGTTGAGTTAAGATGATTTGGATCGAAATTTTGAGTGTATCAGATAAAACAAGATTCAGGCCAGTTTAGTTGCAAAGGTACAAAAAAAGTCAGCTGCTTTTCAGTTCTATCACTTCAAGTCCGGAAATTACTCCTTTGTCAAGGGTGAACCGCACGAGGGTTTTTACTTTGTGCCAGCCCTGACTCCCGCATGCTCCGGGATTAATATGTAAAAAGCGGAGCTCCCGGTCGGGCATGACTTTCAGGATATGTGAGTGCCCGGTGATGAACAACCCGTTTACCGGTGGATCCTCCTGCAATATTTTCTTTACCCTGGGTGCATATTTGCCGGGATAACCGCCGATGTGTGTCATAAATACGGGTACTCCGTCACACTCGAAACGCAGGTCGAGTGGAAACTGCGCTCTGATCCTTGCGTCGTCAATATTGCCATATACCCCCCTGAGCGGCTTGAAATCCTGCAGTCGGTTTATCAGTTCCAGGCTTCCAAAGTCGCCGGCATGCCATACTTCATCGCATTCGGCAAAGTGCCTGAAAATGCGTTCATCGAGTTCGCTGTGTGTGTCGGAGAGCAGGCCTATTTTGGTCATTCGTAAGGTATAGTTTTGTGGCAAGTACGAGCTTGTTCAGGATTCTCTCACCGAGTCAAAAACGTCTTATTTTTCGCCATTTTCACCTTTTTTCAGTTACGTAGCTCCGGCTATGCGCCTTCAAAAATGCAAAAACTGACAAAAAATCAGCCTGTTTTTGCCACCGGCAGAGAATCCTGAACAACCTCTAATTACTTTTGCATCAAAAATGAGCGTTCTGATCCGTCATCTTTATCCTGTATTGTGTTTGCTCCTGCTGGCTGCTGGCTGCCAGCGCAAACAGTCGTGCAAATATAAACCTGCTCCGGTATTTGAAGCGGGTCTTCCTCATGTTCTGAATTATCAGTATCAGCAGGATGGTTCGCGTTCGCTCGAAACGATGGAGCTCGACAGGGGTATTTTGCTGGAAATATCCCAGGATGTGTGTGCCGATACCCGACAGGAGTTTCGATTTACTGTGCCGGGAAACTTTGCTTCCATGCCTGACTCGCTGTGGCTCAGGGAGGCATCGCGCCAGTTTGTTTTCCTGAGTTCCTTTTCTGAAAAGCAATCGGCCCTGCAAGCATGGGGCGATGTGATCGAGCAATTGAGAGGCGACATGAAACTGGGCGAAGACAGAGAGGTGGAGCCGGGTGTTTTTGTCCGCGTTGACAAGGTGGTGAGTCCGGAACAGGGGGTACTACTGGTAGTACTTTCTCAAAAAGGTCAGTGAACTCAGTGGCATTCGTAGCCTGCTTTTGGAACTGCCGACTCGAACAGCGACAGGTCCAGGTGCAAGCCGCGCATGATAAGCAGTGTGCCTGCAATAATCATCAGGGCGGGTTGCACGATACCCAGTTTTTTCCGGATGTGATTTCCTGCCTTGTTGCCCAGTAAACTGACTGTCAGCAGCATGGGCAGTGTTCCTGCACCAAACAGTAACATAAACAGACCTCCACCGGCGGCCTCCATGGTGGAGATGGCTCCCGCCAGTGCGCCGTAAACAAGTCCGCAGGGTAAAAGTCCGTTCAGGGCGCCCAGCGACAGTGCCGCTCTATAGCCCTGTTTCCCCATGTATTTTCCTATTAATCGCTGTATCGTACCGGTATAGCGCGCAAATCCCGGTATGGATGCAACGAGGAACTCAAAGCGCCAGATCATGAAGGCCATTATAACCAGAAAAAAACCTGCTGCCAGGGAGAGTCCTTTCTGAATGCCTGCGATGGCAACACCCTGGCCAACAAGCCCGATCAGCAGACCAAGCATGGCATAAACGAGTATCCGGCCGGTGTGATAAACCAGCAAATGCCTTACACCGTTGCTGCCACCCTTTTGGTGAAATGGCATGGCCAGGATCAGCGGCCCGCACATACCGGCGCAGTGTAGGCTGCCGGCAAGGCCGAGCAGCAGTGCGGATAGCAGAACCTGTATGGATATCATTATTCAGTGATGAAAAACGAGGACTCCCAAAAGTAGGGGATTTCTGCCACTTCCCATTCCAGCTCGACATGCCATCTTCCGGAGGCAAGTCCCGAAGCGTCTTTCACTAAAGGAGTTCCATCACTGAATGATATTGTAAAATCATCGCTGGTGGTAGCCGACCGGTAAAATTTGACTTTCCCGGATGCTTTTTCCATACCGGCGGGGAATGAAACCGTAACAGAACGGCTTTCGGAGTCGAAATGGATACCGGGTTTTACAGGCAGAGCTGCTGTGTTCTGTTTTCGCTCAAGCCGATTCTGGTAGTTCAGGTCGAGATCGTAATAGTCTTTCTGTACCAGTCCGGGATCATGTTTTCTGGAGGCAAAAACCACACCTACCATGGAAACGGCGAAGGTGATGTAGGCCATTGCAATACCGGTACCCCAATTCATTTTCATAGCGTTACAGATGATTTTGTTGCGAAATGTACTTCACGGGGCGGGGTTACAGGCTGTCTCTACCTGTAACCCCCGGGAGATCAGTTCCCTGGTCCCATGAAATTGGTTTTAACTTTGTCAATCACTTTGCCATTCGAAACCACTTCGATTTCTACGGGTGTTTTGCGACCGTTGACTTTGTCGGTAGTCATTTCAACAAAGAATGTACCCTCGGTTTTTCCGCCTTTGGGAATAGCGGAAGGTTCCTTGCCTATAAACTGAATCACGCCCGCCTCATTTTTAACCCTCAGCCGGACCGGAAGTTCCCGGGAGGTTTTGTTGATCAGAATATAGTTGTAAAGGTTGGTCAGGTGTGATTCATCCTTTTGCTGGTATGTCTGTCCGGGTGCACGCAGGATAATACTTTCCATCACACCACGTTTTGCAATCAGGAAAACGTCGAGTGTCAGGAGGGCTACAAGGACGGCAGTGTAGGCATATACCCGCGGGGTAAACAGTTTTCGCCGGGATGTTTCGATACCGGTCATGGAATCGTACCGGATGAGTCCGTGCGGCTTGTTTACCTTGTCCATAATATCATCGCAGGCGTCAATACAGGCTGTACAGTTGGTGCACTCCAGCTGTGTGCCGTTTCTTATATCAATTCCGGTGGGGCATACCCTGACGCAAAGGCCGCAGTCAATACAGTCGCCCGGCAAACTTTCAGATGCACCGGCCACTTCCTGTCGCATGAGTTCGACCGGGTTACCTGTCTTTTTGCGTTTTCCGCGGGGTTCACCGCGTTTGTGATCGTATGCAACCACGATGGAGTCTTTTACAAGCAGTACTCCCTGGAGTCTGCCGTAAGGACAGATGGTGGTGCACACCTGCTCGCGCAGGCGTGCGAACACGAAATAGAACAATCCGGAGAACACCAGCATGGCTATGAAGCCGGGTATGTGTCTGGATATCGGTTCAAGGATTATCTGGATAACGTGATCCATGCCGATAATGTACGCCAGAAAGTAATTGGAGACTACAATCGAAATAGCGAAAAACACCCCGTGTTTAAGTGCTTTTTTTCTGATTTTTTCGGGTGTCCAGGGGCTCAGATCGAGCTTGCGTTGCTCGCCGGCATCCCCTTCGATCCAGTATTCAATCCGCCGGAAGAACATTTCCATGAAAACGGTTTGCGGGCAAACCCAGCCACAGAATAACCGGCCATATACAACGGTGAATAAAATGATGAAGACGATGAAAGTAATCATCGCCAGAACAAACAGGTGGAAATCCTGGGGCGTAAACAGAAGCCCGAAGAGCATGAAACGGCGCTCCAGGATATTGAACTGCAGGAATTGCTCGCCGTTTACCTTGAT
>JBEGNB010000282.1:0-3297 GCA_041182785.1 Bacteroidota bacterium | reverse complement strand
CCGACTATTTGTCTATTTGACTATTTAAATTTTTTTTCATTCAATATTCCGAAATCGGGATAAAATGGATAAGAACATGACAAAAACAATCATACAACTGGCCATGGCGTTATTGCTTGTGGCGCCATGGAGCCTTCCGGGACAAGTAGTGGTGGGTGGTACCACTCCTGACCCTTCGGCATTGCTTGATATACAGAGCAGCGACGGGGGCGTTTTGCTTCCCCGCCTGACCACCACAGAGCGCAGTGCCATCAATAACCCTGCAACCAGTCTGCTGATATTCAATACAACGACCAGTTGCCTGGAAATGAATCTGGGTACACCGGCTGTACCCGACTGGGTGCGTTTGAATTGCCGGTCAGGTGTTGTACAGTCACTGGATTGCAGCAGTGCGGTAGTATCCGGTTCGCTCACATCCGGTCAGTTAGCCTCCGGCGTGAGTGTGAGCGTACCCTACACGGGTGGCAACGGCGGGGTTCACAGCGGTCAGACTGTTACCTCCACTGGCGTTACGGGCCTGACGGCCACACTGAGTGCGGGCGATTTTGCCAGCGGCACCGGCAATTTGACCTTCGCGATCACGGGCACACCCGCCAGCGGCGGCACGGCCAGTTTTGCGCTGAATATCGGTGGGCAATCCTGTACGCTGAATGTGTTTGTATGCACTACCGGTTGCTGTGCCAAAGTAAGTGCTACTGAATACAAAAACTTTATGTGCCATAACCTCGGTTCGGCCAACACCAGTGCCGATCCGTTCACACCGGGCTGGGAGATTAACGGTGGTTACTGGCAGTGGGGGCGTTCGGCAGAAGCTGCTGCGGGTCCGACTGGTTCAGGTGCAGGAGAAGCCAACGATGGCGCTGTCGGCGGCTGGAACACTACATTTGCTCCTGATGGTTCCTGGGCCGACGGCTCCAAAACGGCCAATGACCCTTGTCCGTCCGGGTATCGGGTACCGACCAAGGCGCAGTGGGATGGTGTCAAGGACAACAATACCCGAACCAGTGCAGGTACTTTTAGCGCTTCCGCCACCAACTACGGAGCGGGTGTAAAATTTGGAGATCAGCTGATGCTTCCGGCGGCCGGCGTCAGGGGCAGCGTCGGTGGTCCGTTGGGCGACCGTGGTGACTACGGCATCTACTGGAGCAGTACAGAGGGCGATAGTAGCAACGCGTGGCGCCTGGTCTTCAATAGTAGTGTCACCATCACGAACTACTACTTCGTCCGTACCTGGGGGCTCTCTGTCCGCTGTGTGAAGGAATAATTTGTCTGCTCACAGGATTACCACAAATCTGGATACGCCCTGCCGGATTTGCGGCAAACTGCTGTACCCTGTCGGAAGGCGAGCCAATGCCTGCCGACAGGGTACAGCAGTAACTGGTAAATCAGGCGGTGACGACTAAAAATTGAGTATGTTTGCATATTTCTTTTCAGCACGCTTTCAGTTTGCCGAATTTTCTCAGGTCGTAAAACAATACTTCAATGTTGCGGAATAAAGGAAAACTCGTCTTTTTACTACTGATTTTCAGCAGTTTTATTTCTGCCGGTCAGTCTGTGTACACATCCAGATTGAAAGAAGCTGCATCGTTTCTCCCTACCGGGGCTGTACAGACCGACTCATTGTGCAGAATAATACTCGGGGAGATTATTGAACAGCAGCAGCCCCACGATTCTTTTTTTGTCCAGACATATTTTCTGCTGGGCACAAGCAATCTGTATCAGGGTAAACTGAATCTTGCGCTCGATTACTACAACAAATCGCTTCAGCATAACCAGCGGAATATTATTCCAGGCCAGTACAAGGCCTGTCTCATTAATACAGCTATCATTTTTGAAAAGCAGTACAGGTTTGAGGAAGCGTCAAAAACTTACCAGAAGGCGCTTGAATTCTCGGAACAGAGCAAAGACTCGGCATCCATCGCTGATATCTGGCTGAATCTGGGTATTCTCAGTCACCGTATGAAAGATGATGAAAAAGCGCTGGAAATATTTGATAATACCTACCAATACTACTCAGCCAGGGGTGATACGCAGACCATGGGTAGTATCTTCAACAATATCGCTACCTGTAATTTTCCGTCAAAGCCACACATCGCAGAAGCTAATCTGAAAAAATCGCTTGATCTGTACAAGCGCGTTAACGACGAGTATTACGTGGCGCTTACCACCAATAATCTTGCAGAATTGAATATTAGCCAGAAAAAATTCATTGAATCACGCCAATTGTTGCGCGACAATATTGCGTTTTGTGAAAGCAAAGGATTCCTCGAGGCCCTGTCGGTTGCGCTCCGGCTTCTGGGACAATGCGAGATTGAATCGGGAGGCGACCTCGCCGCCGCTGCAGCCGACCTCGAACAATCGCGTAAACTGGCGCTGAAAACCGGAAGAACAGACTATCAGCGCGATATCAGGGAGGTTGAAATTTTACTGCAGGCCCGCGCCGGGAACTTTGAGGGGGTTAAAAAGATGCTGGAAGAGTACAAGACCATGAATGACGAGTCGGCCCAGGAAAATGCACGAATCCTGAATTCAGAGTTTCAGACCATACACGAGGTAAAGAAAATAACACGGCAGAAAGATTTGCTGGAGGAGGGTATTTCCATCAGAAACAGGCAGTTGATACTGTCTCTGCTTGCGCTGCTGGCCGCCGTCCTGGCTATTGGCATTATTGCTGCGCAGTACATCCGGTTGCGCAGGACCATGAAAACCATGTACCGGATGAACCTGGAAATAGCCAACGGTACCTTTTTTCTCCGTGACAGTAATATTGAGTTTGACAACCGGCAACCCGTTGAGCAGCCCGAAGAAGACGAGGATCAGCCTGATGACAAGGGAATCTATTTGTCAAACCTGTATGTTGAAATAGTCAGGCGAATCGGTAATGGAAAACTTTATCTCGATCCGACTTTCTCCCAGCAAAACCTGTGCGATAATATGAACAGAAGTCAGCGCTATGTTTCCCTGGCCTTGAGCGAGGTTGGAAAAACCTCTTTCCCGAATCTGGTCAATAATTTCCGGATCAACGAAGCGAGAAGGCTTATCGCCGACAACCCGAATATCAGTGTCATCGAGCTAATGGAAAACACCGGTTTCGGAAGCCGGCAGAGTTTCAATCGCCATTTCAAGGTAGCTACCGGATTTACACCGTCAGAGTATCAGCAAAGAGCCATAGATGATCAAAATCAATCGTTACAATAGGCATATAGAGAGTTAACCGCAGAGTTAAGCAGAGAAAGATTCTTTGTACTACTCTGCGCAACTCTGCGGTTTCCTCTTTTTCCTGTTTTCGACACCGGG
>JBEGNB010000281.1:0-4022 GCA_041182785.1 Bacteroidota bacterium | reverse complement strand
GTGGAAAAAAAGTCTGTTACTGGCTTGGTAACGAAATACTGAACAGACTTTTAAACCATGACTGCTTTTTCAGGTCAGACATCAGACACTTGCCTGTAAAATCTCCTGGATATGCCTGCATTCTTCCTCAAATGTGCACTTCGCACATGCATTCCTGCTCTGATTCTGTGCTTCGGCAGCCTGAACGCCCAGTCGCTGTACTTTCCGCCAACCACCGGTAATACCTGGGGAACCACTCCGCCATCATCACTCGGCTGGTGTCAGGAGCGTATTGACAGCCTGTATAAAATGCTGGACGACAATAATACCAGAGCATTTATTCTCCTCAAAGACGGTAAAATTGTTCTGGAACAGTATTTCAACGGACACACGCAGTCGTCCAACTGGTACTGGGCCTCGGCCGGCAAATCCCTCACGGCTTTTCTGGTCGGACTGGCCCAGCAGGATGGCCTGCTGAATATCCAGGATAAAACGAGCGAATACCTCGGCAACGGCTGGACGGCCTGCGACAGCGCTGCGGAAAGTCTGATTACTATACGCCACCAGCTGACCATGACTACGGGGCTCGACGACGGAGTAGATGACCACTACTGTACGCTGGACACCTGTCTGACGTGTCTGGTACCGCCCGGTACGCGCTGGGCCTACCACAACGGGCCCTACACCCTGCTGGATCCGGTCATGGAAGAGGCTACAGGTATTACGATGACCCAGTTTGTGAACCAGCGGCTGCGTACTCAGACGGGCATCACCGGGATATACATCAAGAACGGATATAATAATGTGTTTTACAGCACAGCCAGGAGTATGGCCCGTTTTGGACTGCTCATGCTGGGTAACGGGAAATGGAACGGAACGCCGGTAATGACCGACACGACCTACTTCCACGACATGATTCACCCTTCACAGGCAATCAATAAATCATACGGATATCTCTGGTGGCTGAATGGCCAACCCAGCTATATGTTGCCGGGCTTTCAGGTGGTTATTCCCGGCTTTATGAGTCCGGGTGCACCGGCCGACAGTTATGCCGCGATGGGTAAGAACGGACAATTCGCCAGCATCACACCGTCAGAAGGGCTGGTTTGGGTCAGAATGGGCGACGACCCGGGCGGAACGGCTGTTCCTTACCTGCTTTACAATAAAATTTGGGATTATATCAATCAGCTGCCCTGTGCTTCATCGGCTGTGAAAACTGAAATGGACACTTATTTCAGGTCTTATCCCAATCCGGCAGCCGGTACACTGACGCTGGAACTGCCGGAAGGAATGTTCAGCGCCACACTGAGTGATCTTTCGGGACGCAGCGTGCGGCATTTTACAGCCTTGCAGGGACGTGTCACACTGGATGTTTCCGGTATTTCAGCGGGAACGTATCTGCTGTCGCTCAGTGAATGCGATGGAGGGGAAAGAATAAGCAGGGTTATTTTTATTTCAGATTGAGCAAATCCGGTAATTTTGCCGGCTCTGACCTGTACACCAAACCAACTTCTGCGATGAAGCAGCTACCCAATTACGTCCGCGGTGCCTGGGAGGCCCCGTCAGGATCCGAAATAACACAACACAATGCCTACACCGGAGAAGTCATATCTGTTGCCGGTGAAATAACAGACCCTGCTTCGGTGCTCGAATATGGCCGTAAAGTAGGCGGTTCCGCGCTGCGCAGCATGACATTCTTCGAGCGCGGACTGATGCTGAAACAGCTGGCGCTCTATCTTTCCGAGCGCAAGGAAGCTTACTACGCAGTTTCTCATCTCACTGGTGCCACGCGCACCGACTCCTGGATTGACATTGATGGCGGCATTGGCAATCTGTTTGCCTACGCATCCCTTCGGCGACAGATGGGAAGCGAGCGTTTCTATGTGGATGGTCCCACGGTAGGTCTTTCCAAAGAGGGTACTTTCGTTGCCCAGCACGTCATGGTACCCAAGCAGGGTGTTGCCATCCACATCAATGCCTTCAACTTTCCCGTGTGGGGTATGCTGGAAAAATGCGCCGTCAACTGGCTGGCTGGCGTACCGGCAGTGGTAAAGGCATCGGAAGTTACCTCTTTTCTGACCGAAATTGTAGTTCGGGATATCGTGGGATGCGGCATTTTGCCCGAGGGTGCCCTGCAGTTTATCGGCGGTCCGGGCAGAAACCTGATTGAACATGTTGAAATGCAGGACGTGGTGACATTCACCGGGTCTGCTGCCACCGGTCGGGTACTGAAATCGCACCCGCGACTTGTCGCAGAGTCGGTGCCGTTCAACATGGAAGCCGACTCGCTGAATGCCATGGTGCTGGGTGAGGATGCGGAACCAGGAACACCGGAGTTCGATATTTTCATCAAAAATGTGCGTTCCGAGATTACCGTGAAAGCCGGGCAGAAGTGTACGGCCGTCAGGCGCATCATGGTGCCCGCCAGGTTTCTGGAGGATGTACAGATACAGCTCGGCAAAGAACTCTCCCGCACGAAGGTGGGCGACCCGTCGGTGGAGGGCGTGCGCATGGGCGCGCTCGTGAGCCGGACGCAGCGCGAGCGGGTTTTACAGAATCTCGGTTTGCTCACCCGTTCATCGTCGGTGGTATTCGGCGATCCCGGGCGGTGCGAGGTGGTGGGTGCGGATGCAGAGAAAGGGGCCTTTATGTCGCCCCTGCTCCTGTTGAACGAGCGCCCGTTTGAGGGTCAGGACTGTCACCATGTGGAAGCATTCGGTCCGGTGGCCACCCTGATGCCCTATCATGGTATTGAGGAGGCTGTGGAACTGGCCAACCTGGGAAAAGGCTCTCTGGTATCTACTATATGTACCATGAATCCCGGGATTGCCTCGGAGTTTCTGATGGGTTCGGGCGCATGGCACGGGCGCATGCTGATACTGAACAGAGAGTCGGCGAAAGAGAGTACCGGTCACGGTTCGCCCATGCCCATGCTCACGCACGGGGGCCCCGGGCGTGCGGGTGGAGGCGAGGAAATGGGTGGACTGCGGGGTGTGAAGCACTACCTGCAGCGGGTGGCGCTGCAAGGCCACCCCACTATGCTCTCGGAGGTCACACAGGTTTATCAGCGCGGAGGCGCCAGGCCCGAAAGCGAAGTGCATCCGTTCAGAAAGCACTTCGAGGATCTTCGTGTAGGAGACACACTAACTACAGCTAACCACACGGTATCGGAGACCGACATCACCAATTTTGCCAATGTTTCGGGGGATAATTTTTATGCCCACATGGATGTAACCTCCCTGGAGGGAACCCCTTTCACCGGACGGGTGGCGCACGGGTATTTCATCCTGTCGAAAGCGGCCGGTTTGTTTGTGGAAGCCCGCAAGGGGCCAGTGTTGCTCAACTACGGGCTCGACGAATGCCGTTTTCTGAAGCCGGTATATCCGGGCATGACCATTGGCGTGAAACTCACGGTCAAGGAAAAAATCGAGACCGAACAGCGCCCCGACGACACACTCCCGCCCCGCGGCATTGTGCGCTGGCAGGTGGACGTGTATGATGAAACCGGCGAAACCGTGGCCCTGGCGGTGATACTGACGATGGTGAAGAAAAGATATGTTTGATGAACATGAAAAATGATTACTGAATTGCTCAGGGACAAAGCCCTGAAACCCAAGGAGAAAACGGAGCTGCTCTGCAACTGGCTCCTGGAAGGAAAACTTGCTCGCGAAGCACTTCTTGAATTCGCTTCGTCAGCCAAAGATCCCGCCAAAGCCACCTGCATTGAAGCGCTGGAATTCGCCCTTCAGATTAATGACAAGCTGGTTGGAGATGCTGAATTCAGATTTGTCACCGAAGCGCTGACATCAACTGCACCTCGCGTGAAGTGGGAAAGTGCCAAAGTAATAGCGAGGGTAGCTGCACATCATCAGTCTGACCTTGAACCGGCCATCACCAACCTGCTTGTGAATGCAGAGCATGAGGGAACAGTGGTCAGGTGGAGTGCTGCCACTGCCCTGGGGGCCATTTTACTGTTGAAAACAAATCACAACGACCGGCTCAGACCTGCACTGGAAACACTTCTGGACAGAGAGGAGAAAGAC
>JBEGNB010000280.1:0-16595 GCA_041182785.1 Bacteroidota bacterium | reverse complement strand
CCAATGACCCTTGTCCGGTGGGTTACCGGGTGCCGACCAGGGCGCAGTGGGTTGGGGCGATGGCCAACAATATCATAACCAATGTAGGTACCTTCAGCTACTCTGCCACCAATTACGGAGCCGGCAAGAAAATCGGTAATCAGCTGATGCTTCCGGCGGCCGGCTTCAGGAACTACGTAAATAGTACGTTGGGCTACCGTGGCTACGGCGGTCATTACTGGAGCAGTGCGGAGAACTTCGGTGACTACGCGTGGTTCCTGTACTTCGAAAGTAGTGTAGCCAACACGTTAAGCAGCAGCCGTACAAGCGGGCTTTCTGTCCGCTGTATCGAAGATACCCCCGGCTCAGTCGGGGCAATCAATTGCTCCGGTGCCACCGTAACCGGTACACTTAATTCCGGGCAGGCAGCTTCGGGCGTGAGCGTGAGCGTGCCATACACAGGTGGTGTTGCGGGGCCTCACAGCGGACAAACAGTGACATCCACTGGCGTTACCGGTCTGACGGCTACTTTGAGTGCTGGCGGTTTTGATTCAGGAGCAGGTTCGCTGTCGTACTCCATCACAGGCACCCCGGCCAGTGCGGGTACCGCCAGTTTTGCGCTGAATATCGGCGGGCAAACTTGCGCACTGAATGTATCGGTTGCATACGTTTGCCGCGCCAAAGTGACCGCTACAGACTATAAGGACTTTATGTGCCATAACCTCGGTGCTGCCAACTTCAGTGCCGATCCGTTTACCCTGACCTGGGAAATTAACGGTGGCTACTGGCAATGGGGGCGGTCGGCGCAGGCGGCTGAAGGCCCGACGGCTACCGATCCGAAAGGCGGTGCCATTAGCGGCTGGAATACGACCGATGCTGCGAATGGTTCCTGGGCCGACGGTTCCAAAACAGGCAATGACCCTTGTCCAGCGGGTTACCGGGTGCCGACGAAGGAACAGT
Source organism: Bacteroidota bacterium (assembly GCA_041182785.1). Taxonomy (GTDB): domain Bacteria; phylum Bacteroidota; class Bacteroidia; order Chitinophagales; family Saprospiraceae; genus M3007. The sequence goes on along the minus strand of JBEGNB010000280.1, from coordinate 15,656 downwards.
GGGTTGGGGTGATAGCCAACAATACCAAAAGTGATATAGGTACTTTCAACAATTCAGACACCAACTACGGAGCGGGTGTAAAGTTTGGAAATCAGCTGATGCTTCCGGCGGCTGGCTACAGGATTTTTAACGATGGTGCGGTGTCAACCCGTGGCTACCTTGGAGCCTACTGGAGCAGTACGGAGTATGACACTTACGCCGGGTTTCGCATGGGCTTTACTAGTGGTATTAACGCCAACATGGCCAACTATAACCGTACCTTCGGACTCTCTGTCCGCTGTATCGCAGAATAATCCGGCTATTTGTCGGATATCCCGTAACCGGTATTGGCTGCACGGAAATATGGTCAGGTAAGTCACAAAACAGGCGATTTCAATACTGCTGTTTATCGCAGGTTGTTTTATAAAGGGCTTGTTCAGGAAAAATAATCAAATAAGGGATAAATAAAGTCGGAAAATTATCGGGTTTCGGGCAATTTGGGCAATCTTTGGCCTTTGCGCTCAGAAACCCGATAATCCGACGTGTTGTCGAACACATTCATTTGAAAAAGCCCCGCAGCTTTTTCCCTTCTTTTAATCCGGATTTGACTTTACATTTCCAACCGACGACACCTTGTCGCTTTCCTTTGTTCGTAATGACTAAACCACTTCACCGAATACATATTTATCTGATTGCATTTCTGCTTTTTTCATGTTGCAAAAACAGAAATACTGAACCTGAAACACCCGAACGCAAACAAATTGCCGAAGTAATTGCGCGGGCGCGCAGTTTGTCAGGAGCCAGTCCCGACCAGGCACTGGCATTGTGCGACACGGCTGAAATACTCGCCCGTTCGTATGCACTGACCGATTCTTTTGATCTTAAAATAGCGCATACCCGGTCCAACGCGATTGCTGCGATGGGTATGCCCGACTCGGCATTCAGTACAATCAACAGGGTTTACGAACAGAAAAAATACTGGCCAGATACCGCCGCGTGGTCCTGGGCACTGTACAAAATGGGCTGGTTCAGCTACAGAGGCGGCCATATCCCGACGGCAGAAAATTACTTGTCCAAAGCAATCGGCTTGATGGATCAGGCTGGAATTGTCAAAAACAAGGCGAACTATATGACCGTGTACGCCGATATCCTCCAGGACCGCGGTAAATATACGGAAGCCCAGGATTGCCTGTTCAAGGCTGTACGGATTGCCGAGGGCGTGAAAGACACTTTCGCGCTCGGATTGTGTTACATGGGAATCGGTCACGTGTATGTCGCCAGTAATAATATGGACAAGGCCCTGGAATACTACCGGAAAGCCTATCAGTCGTTTAATGAACTGAACGATCGCGACCAGTGTGTGGCTGTCCTGACAGACATGGGATTGTCATTTCTGAAAAGCAGCCCGGACAGTTCACTTTACTATTACAGGCTGGCTCTCGCTGCAGATTCGGGAAATACCAGTGTGAATGTAAGGGTGATTACACTGTTTAATATGGGTAATGCATTTTTCAAGCTCGGACAACTGGAAAAGGCCCGGAGTTATTATGACGAAGTTCTTGATATTTGTCAAAAAAACGGGATATTGTCAGGGTTGCCCAAAGTTTACAGTGGTTACGGAACCCTGGAAGCCTTGAAAGGAAATATCCGGCAAGCGGAGGATTATTACAGGAAAGCCATTGCACTGGCTCGTCAGTCAGGCGACAATGCCACCGTTCTCGAATTGATGACGGTTTTGTCAGGTCTGTACAAGGAAGCAGGTGAATGGGAAAGGTATGCCACAGTATCCGGGGAAACCCGGTTGCTGGAGGATACACTGCTCGATGCAAAGAAAAAGATGCAGTTGCAGGACATAGCGAATGCGTACAATCTGGAGAAAAAAGAGATGGAAACGCAGTACCTGAGCACGTTGCTGGAAAGTGAAAACAAACGCAGCAATTTGTGGCTGTCGCTGTTTTTTATCTCCGCAGCTGCCCTGGCGATCACCCTGTTTTTTTATTTCCTGAACAAACGCCTGAAAAAAGACCTCGAATCCTCTTACTACATCCTCATGGATCAGTATCGTGAGGAAAAAAAGCAGCGTGAAAAAATGGAGGTGGAACTGTCGGAAACGGCACAGTACACCGATAATACCCGCAAAGTGCTGGATTATTTCAGTATCCAAAAGGCACACCTGAACCCCGAACTGAAATATACCGATCTCATGGATGCACTGAAGCTGACGCACAATGCACTGCAGGCTGCTCTCGAGGAACTGAACTACCCGAATTTCAAAGCGCTGCTCAATCACTACAGGGTACAGGAGGTGGTTCTCAAATTCGAGGATCCGGCATTCGATCATTATACCATTGAAGCTATTGCCCATGATGCCGGTTTTGGCTCCCGGGGTAACTTCTATCTCGTATTTGAATCGGTAAAAGGGGTGAAGCCCGCCTTTTACAGAAGCCAGATCAATTTGCCGAGTTCCTGATTGTACAACACCAAAAAAAGTTATTACAACGAGGATAGGGGTCGTTCCGATAAGTCGGGGCGGCCCTTTTTTCGGTGAGGCTGTCTCACAAGTAAAGCTGTGAGGCAGCCTTTTTTGTTTTTATATCCGAAGTTAGTTTTAACTTTGAGTATGGCTACGACAAAGGATAAAAAGCGGCACAGCACCGTGACATTCAAGCCCTATACACAACATCAGGGCATGCTGTTTATGCCAAGTTTTGAGGATTTGATTCCAAAGGATCACATTGTACGTCTGGTTAGTCGTGCGATAGATGGGATGCAACTGGATACGCTACTAAACGCCTATGAAGGTGGAGGCGCGAGTAACTATCATCCCAAGATGCTACTCAAAGTTTTGGTTTATGGTTACATTGACAAGTTGTATTCTTCACGGAGATTGGAGAAGGCGACCCGAGAGAACGTAAATTTCATGTGGTTGACGGGCCTTCGGACGCCGGATCACAATACGATCAACCGCTTTCGCAAAGGGCAACTGAAGGATACGGTGAAGGACGTATTTGCTGCGGTCTTGCTTTTGTTGTTAGAAGAAGGTTTGGTTCGATTGGAAGATTATCATCTGGATGGGACGAAGATAGAGAGTGCTGCGAACCGTTACACCTTTGTATGGGCTAAGTCAGTGTCAGGGCACAAGGCGCGTCTTTTGGCCAAGATAAATACCCTGTTGGATCAAATTGAAGCAGAGAATGATCGTGAAGATGCAGAAGCAGCAAGGGAAGAAAGGGATAAGGCCTCAGGTTCACGTCCACCGGTAGAGGATTCTGGACGTTTAGCCCAGACGATTGCGGATTTAAATGAGCAATTGAAAGAGCGTCTCCCCCAAGACAAGAGCCTTCGGCGCAAGATGAATACGTTGCAGGACAAGCACCTGGACAAGCTGCTTGAATATGAAATGCATGAGGAAAAACTGAATGGCCGCAATTCCTATTCGAAGACAGACGAGGATGCCACGTTTATGCGGATGAAGGATGATCATATGCAAAACGGGCAATTGAAGCCTGCTTATAACGTACAGATTGGCACTGAAAATCAATTCATTGTCAATTATACGCTACATCAGAGTCCTAATGACATGCCAGTACTTAAGGATCACCTGGAGGATACCAAAGAACAGCTGGCCTCTATTGGTTACCCTCTGCCTAAGCGGGCAAGCGCCGATGCGGGTTATGGCTCGGAAGAAAACTATGATTACCTGGAAGCGGTGGGGATGGAAAACTATGTGAAATACCCTGGATTTTATCAGGAGCAACGCAAAGCAGTGATCAATGATCCCTTCCGGACAGAGAACTTGCACTACAATATTGAGGAGGATTACTTCGTCTGTCCCATGGGGCAACGCCTGACCTATCAGTATACAACTAAAACAAAGAGCAAGAATGGCTACCAATCTTCTGTGCGCAATTACAAGGCCCAACGTTGTACCGGATGCCCGTTACGCGGAGCCTGTCACAAAGCCCAAACCAATCGTATTATTCAGATTAACCCCAATTTAAAGAGACATAAGAAACAGGCTCATCAGAATTTATGGTCGATTCGAGGTATCTACCTGCGACGAAAACGGAGTATAGAACCCGAGCCAGTCTTTGGACAAATCAAGTGGAACCGGGGATTCAAACGGTTTTTACTCCGAGGGTTGCCCAAAGTTACCTGCGAGTTCGGTCTGGTGGCCATTGCTCACAACCTCAAAAAGATGTGGACGAAGCTGCAGCAAGCCCATGTTGTGCCCAATCCGCCGGTTTTACCACCCGGATTCGCTCAAAAACTCGAAGAAATAGCACAAATAGCCATTTTGGGCTATTTTGAACCTCTCCTTCGCCCTGTAGCGCCATGTTACAGAAAATTACAATTCGAAACAGAAAACCAGTAAATGTGAAAGAGGCTGTCTCACGTCGTTACTTGTGAGACAGCCTCGTATCTTGATAAGAAAAATTAAAAAATGCAAGACATGTACATGCATTTGCACACATCAGGCAAGATTATCAGGTGTCGCCCGAAGGCATAAACGGGCGTATTATGACGAAAATATACTATCCCACTCTCCCCGGATCAAACGCCCCTACCCCCACGCTGGTCGGTTTGCCGTCTGCCAGTTCGGCTATAATTTTGCCGGTACCGGCCCCGAAACTGAGTCCGAGCATGGCGTGTCCGCTGGCGATGAGCAGGTTGGAGGTTTTCTTGGCGTATCCGATGTAAGGCAATCCGTCCACTGAAAGGGGCCGGAAGCCATACCATACTTTCTGACGAAGGTTCTGTTTCAGGCTGTCCATATCCGACAACTCCCTGAAGGCGGTATCACTGCTGTATCCGGGCAGGTACTTCGGCACGGCCTCCAGTATGCCCTGTACGCGCGGCAGAAGGATACGGTCGTTCATTTTGCCGATTTCCATGGTGCTGCCAATACGCAATTTTTTATCCCAGGGCGTAATGGCCACTTTGGCCTCCAGCAGGATACACGGATGGCGAAGGGGCTGATTTTCTACATCAACGGTCATGGAGTAACCCTTGCCGGGCATTACGGGCAGGTACTCTCCCGCCAGCCGAGCCACCTCGCGCGACCACGAGCCGGCAGCCAGCACAACCAGATCACCGGTCCAGCTGCTGTTGTCCGACAAATGCAGGGTGCTGATTTTTCCCGACTTTTTCTCCATCCCGGTTACTTCGGTGTTGGTATGTATTGTAACGTCTTTCCGCTCCAGTGCAGCCCTGAGTTCGCGCATCAGGGTGTTGGGGTGCAAATGTGCATCGTCTTTGTACCAGGCCCCTCCCCTCACATCGGGTTTCAGTTCGGGCTCCAGTTCGTGCGCTTCCTCCCGCGAGAGTATCTGTATGTCCAGACCGAGATCGCGACCGGCCCTGACTGTCTCCAGCTCGCCTTTCTCATATTTTTCTGTGCGATAGTAGTTGATACAGCCCTTTTCGTGGTATTCAAAGGCAAATTCACCGGAAGCAGCCCATTCTGCGGTAAGTTTTCTGGAAAGCAGCAACAGGTCGGTCATGGGCCGGGCACCATTCTGCACGTTGCGCGGGTTGCACGCGCGCACGAACTTCAGTCCCCAGTCAATCAGCGGCCAGGAGAGTTCGGGACGCACGTAGAACGGACTTTTCTGATCGAACATCCAGAGAATACCCTGGCTGACCACGCCGGGCTGTGCCAGCGGTACGAAATGGGAGGGCGACAGGTAGCCCATATTCCCGAAGGAGCAGTTATCCGACAAATCGCCGCGCTCAAAGACGGTGACCTCCCAGCCCGATTGATTAAGGTACCACGCCGAGCTGAGTCCGATGATTCCTCCGCCGATAATTGCTGCCTTCATGATTGATTATCCGTTTGAACTGATGATTGTGGCCTCTACGCGCTGGTTTTTCTTTCTGCCCTCCGGGGTCGTATTGGGCATAATGGGTTTGGTCCAGCCGTAGCCCTTGTATTGTACCCTGTTGGAGGGGATACCATGCGAAACCAGCCATTCAGCTACCGCCTTGGCTCTTTTGGTGGACAAATCCATAGCCTGAGCGTCATTCGGCCACATGGTATTGTTGGTATGGCCACCCACTTCGATAACCACGTCGGGGCGTTTTTTCAGGAAATTCAGCAATTCATACAGTTGCGGTTCGCTTTCCTGCTTCAGTTCATATTTGCTGGCATCGAAATAGACCTTTTCGAGGCGATAGACCACATTCTTTTTGGTGCTTTTACCGATGGGTGCTTCTGTTTTGGAGTCTGCTGCTCCGGATGCCGGAGAAGAGGACGTTCCCGTGGACGGTGAAGCGGCGGGTTTTTTGCCAGCAGAGGCCGTTTCAGCAGGGGGGCGCGGCGTGGGAGTGGGCATTTTCTCCGGGTTACAGGCAATCGGCTTGATAGAAGAGGCATTATCCACCAGTACATGGCCGTTATACGGGAACAGCACGGGTGTTTTGTAGTAGGCCTCAATCATGATATAGGAATAGTTGCCCTTTTTAGGCGACAGTCGGAAATTATAGGTAATCCAGCGGGAGTGCGTGATGATAGTTGACTGGTCGAGGACCTCCGCCTTGTCGCAGTAGCCATTGCCTCCCCAGATAATGATTTTGGCCGGTGTGGTGAATGGCACTTCTTCGGAGCCAACGCTGGTAGGACTGAAGTAGGTGTCCGATTTACACAGGTCCAGACTGAATTCGTAGCAGTGATTCACTTCGAGCGGACGGCTGAGGCGTTGTCCCACGCCTTCCCAGCTTTCCTTTTCCCTGACAACGAGCCCGAGATAGGAGGAGCCGTTGCTGGGTGGCCGGGTGACTTTCCAGAAACCGGGCTGTACATCCGGAGCTGATTCTCCGGGTCTGCTGGGGCAGTCGTACCAGCCTGTCGGACCCGATCCTCCTACCTGCCCGATATGGGGAATATCCTCGAAAGAGGGGTTGGTGAGCACGATGGGCGTCTCTTTCTGGGCAAAGGAAAAGGTTGGCAGCATCATTGCCACACTGATCCGGAGCAGTTTTCTCGTTGAAAACATCATAAGATTTTTGATACTGATTTCACGCACGCTGGGGACATGGCTGCAAATTTCCGCAATAATGAGATCATTTGGCATATTAATCTGTCAATTAACCATATTTAACGGGAAAGAACATCTTTCAATGTTCTCCAGACGGTTTCGGCGACAATCTTCTGTCCTTCCACATTGGGATGGATACCGTCTTCGAGGTTCAGTTTCGGATCGGCCGCAACACCCTCCAGGAGGAACGGTATCAGGGCGGCTTTGTTGGCAGATGCCAGTGCAGGGTAAACGCCCCTGAATTCCCGGGTATATGTTGCGCCGAGATTGGGTGGCGCCTGCATTCCTGCAATTACTATCTTGCAGTCGGCACGGGCTGCCCTGACCTTGTCAATAATCAGTTGCAGATTTTTGGCTGTTTCCTTTACCGGCAGTCCGCGGAGAGCATCATTGGCACCCAGTTCGAGTACAAACACGTCCATGGGTTGTTGAAGAACCCACTCGATTCTGTTTACACCGTCGGCGGTAGTTTCACCGCTTAGTCCGGCATTTACACAGCTGTATGGCAAACCCATCGAATCAATTTTTTGCTGAATCAATGCAGGGAAACCTTCTTCTTTGGAGAGCTGGTAGGCAGCAGTCAGGCTGTTGCCAAAAAACACGATTACTTTACGGGGCTGAGTATCAGCGGGTTGTTCACTCGTCTGATTTGCGGAGCCGGCAGTTTGTCCGTCCCGGGAATTGTCTGAGCCGCAGGCGGCAAGCAGTAGAGCTGTACACACAGCGGCGAAAGCTGATCTTGACATTTTTAAATGCGGGTTTGATAACCGCAGCCTTTAAACAAGAACGCTGAAAAAGAGTTTTTCGCGCACCCGGTACAGTTATGCAACCCGTCAAATAGTCTTATCTTTACGCCATGCGTCGAGTTTTACCAACAGTAGAGCAATTCGTACAGGGAATCCGGGCTTCCGACAGGGTGCTTCTGGGCCGCGCCATCACCCTGATAGAAAGTGCGCGCACCGATCATCAGGCCATGGCACAGGAAATACTCGCCCGCCTGATGGATTTGCCGGCTCCCGATACCTTCCGGATTGGCATTACCGGTTCGCCGGGCGCAGGCAAGAGTACTTTTATTGAGGCACTCGGTATGTACCTGACCCGACGGGGTCACCGGGTAGCTGTGCTGGCCATTGACCCCAGCAGTGCCGTCAGTCAGGGAAGCATTCTCGGCGACAAGACTCGTATGGAACAGCTTTCTGCCTCCGGGATGGCATTTATCCGGCCCTCCCCTTCCGGCGACTCGCTGGGCGGAGTAGCCAGAAAGACCCGCGAAACCATCCTTCTGGTGGAGGCTGCCGGGTTTGACACCGTCATGATAGAAACTGTGGGAGTCGGGCAATCGGAATACGCCGTGCACAGCATGACGGATGTGTTTCTGTTGCTTCTGCTGCCCGGAGCAGGCGATGAGCTGCAGGGTATCAAACGAGGCATCGTTGAAATGGCTGATGTACTGGCCGTCAACAAATCCGACGGCGACCGGGCTGCACTCGCGGCACAGGCCCGAGCCCACTACCAGAACGCTACCCACCTGCTGCCGCCCAAAGACAGCGGATGGGCACCCCGCGTACTCGCGTGCAGCGCGCAGGATGGCACTGGTATTGCGGAAGTGTGGGCAGCACTCGAGGAATACAGAACAGCAACCGGAGCAAACGGATACTTTTCCGCAAACCGGCAGAGGCAGGCAGCCCACTGGTTCAGAGAAGCTCTCGAGCTTGGTCTGGCACAGTTATTCTACCAGCACCCGGCGGTAAAGGAGCGGTACGCCCACCTCGAGGAGAAAGTGCTGTCGGGAAAAATTTCGCCCTTTGCCGCAGCCACAGAGCTGCTGGATATTTTCAGGAATTAATTAGTCGGCATCCATCAGGTGCGGAACGAACCGGCTCATATTGTCGGTTATCAGGGCTCTGCTCTCGCGAATACCGATACCGGCGGGCTCCTGTCCGATTACCCAGCTGCCGATAACCGGGTGGTTGCCATCGAAGGACGGCAACTCAAACAGCTCCTGATAAATACAGCCTTCTTCACCATACGCACCGATGGTCTGCTCCTTCAAAAAACCGTTTTTAAACAGCGACACATTGGCGCCCTCCCGGGAGAAAATGGGCTTTTTGGCATAATTTTTCATCCCGAAAGGATCGAAATGACATTCGAGCAAGTTGGGATGCCCGGGATTCAGTCCCCAAAGAACAGGCAAGATGGCCTTGTTACTGAGCAGCATTTTCCAGGCGGGCTCGATCCACAATGCGCGATTTCTGTCGGAAGGGATATGATTCCCGAAAGTTTCAGCTACCATATACTCCCAGGGATACAATTTGAAGATATTCCGGATGGGCAGCTCTTCCAGATCGGCGAAATACTGCTGGCCAGAATCCCAGCCGATTTCATCCATAAACAGTTGTCTGGTATCAAATCCTGCCTGTATGGCGCAGTCGCGCAGGTACTCCGTCGTAGTCAGGTCTTCCAGGCTGTTTCTGACACAGGCAAAGTGCAGGGGAGCATCATACATAAACTGGCGCAGGTATCTCCAGGTAGAAATCAGTTTTTCGTGGATGGAGTTAAACTGATCCTTTTCCGGGGAAAAATCCTGAAGCCAGTGCCACTGTACCAGTCCGGCCTCGAACAGGGAGGTGGGCGTATCTGCGTTGAACTCGTACATTTTCAGTGCTCCGTCGCGGAGACACAGATCGAAGCGGCCGTAGATGGAGGGGTGGTCGTCGTTCCAGCTTTTTTCTATGAGTGGCACGAAAGCCCGGGGAATCCGGAACTGATCGTACATTTTTTCATCTATGACGAACTGCACGGCTTCGAGGCATAGTTCCCAGAGCTCTGAAGTAACCTGCTCTATGTGTTCAACCTCCCCGGGCGACAGCGAGTAGTATGCACTTTCATCCCAGTAAAGTTCGTCGGTGGTATGAAATCCGAATCCGAGTTGTTCAACCTTGTCCTGCCAGTTGAACCGGGGCGTAATCTGATGTCTGACCATATCAGGAGATGATACCCGAGCTTCTGGATCCGAAGCCACCGCGGATGATATTTGATTTCACCGGATTCATACCGATATTCGACTGCCGGTTGATGCCTCCTGAAAAATAGCCCCTGCGATTGTAGCTGCCGTTCATGTAATCACCATAGGCCCTGAAGGCGTAATACATCGGAAATCCGTGCGTACGCGAGTAGCGTGCAGTGGTGTCCGTGCGCATGAACACCTTTTTTTCGCCGGTTTTGGGTTCCTCTCTGGTGCAGCTGGCGAGAGCAGCCGTGATGAGCACAAGCGATACAACTTTTGATTTTTTCATGGCTGGCCCTACTTTACGGTGATAAAAAATTCGTAGTCGCGAAGTCTGGGTGCCACGGATTTCCCCTCGTCATCCGTTGTTTCCAGTCCCAGTGTCGGGATGGTGTCTGTTCTGGTGATTGTTTTGACCAGCTGGCCCCGTACCCATACCTTTTCCGTGGTAGTGAGCAGGGTAAAATCCGGTGTATTGGATGTAGCGACGAGCACTTCAACAGAACCGTTTTTATCAATTTCGGTGGTGACGTCTTTTTTTTCGTCGGAGCAGTGCCAGAACAGCACTGCGGGTATTAGCAGGTATATTGATTTCATAAAAATACGAACGAGCGGGGCAGAAAAAAAGTTCCCTGTTGTTGCGGTTTAATTCAATCCCGCATTTTTTCAGGCGGTTGCGGTTTCATGTGTATCTGGCCACTCCGGCATCGGAATAGCCAGATACATTTTCCATAAATACCTCTACAGTTCAACCTCCTCACCAAGAGAGGGAATATCTACAGCCTGGAAACCGTTTTCCATGAGAAAGCTGCGCCATTTTTCCTGCCGGTCGAAGGTTCCGTGCGTGAGCCAGAGCTTTTTAACTGATTTTTTTTGATTGGAAATGACGCGAAGCATTTCATTCCTGTCGCCGTGAGCGGAGAAGGAGTCCATGATTACCACGTCGGCCAGCACCTGTCTGGTTTGTCCCATGATTGTCAGACTTTTGGCGCCATCGCGGAGCCGGCCTCCGGGTGTATTGGGAGCGCAGTAGCCTACGATGAGAAAGGTATTCCTGTGATTTTCGATATTATTCAGCAGGTGGTGTCTGATACGGCCTGCGTTCATCATACCCGATGCGGCGATAATGATGGCAGGCTTTTTCATTTTGTTGAGTTCCCGTGAGTTATGGCTGTCGCGCACGTAGTAGAGGTTATTCCATCCGAACGGATTGGGATCTTCAACCATGTAATTGTGTAATTCGCTGTCGAAACACTCCGGATGCCGGATGAACACCTCGGTAGCATTGATGGCGAGGGGACTATCCACATAAACAGGTACCCAGGGCAGGCGGCCTTCATTCTGCAGTTTGTCGAGCATATAGACAATCTCCTGGGTACGCCCTACGGAGAAAGCCGGAATAATGACCTTGCCTTTCTTCTCTATACAGGTGTGTCTTATCACCTGAATAAACTGATCGAGTTCCTGGGGTGCCGTTTCGTGATCGCGGTCGCCGTAGGTGCTTTCACAGATCAGGTAGTCGAGCTCAGGCATCTGCTCGGGGTCGCCGAGGATAGGCCTGTCGGGGCGACCGATATCACCCGTGAATCCGATCATTGTTTTCTGGCCGTTTTCGGTTATTTCGAGCGTAACACTGGCGCTGCCGAGAATGTGTCCCATGTCTCGAAACAATACACGAACATTCGGATGAATATGAAACCACTGTTCGTAGTTATAACCGACAAACTGCTTCATAGTCTGACGCACATCCTCCATGACGTAAAGAGGCTGTTCCGGCTCATCATGGCCATGCAGGTGTCTGTTGTGTCTGTCGGCATCCCCTTCCTGTATTTTGGCACTGTCGAGAAGCATGATGGCGCACAGGTCGCGGGTAGCGTGCGTGGAGTAAATTTTACCACTGAAGCCATCGGCGACGAGCTTGGGAACACGCCCGGTGTGGTCAATATGGGCGTGGCTCAGAACGACACAATTGATATCTTCCGGATTAAAGAGCCATTTATCATTAAAATGCCGGAGGGGATTAACCTGTTCGGCCGGTTGCCCGTCCACTGATTGTCCGTCGTCATCGCCGCCGCCCTGATACAGGCCGCAGTCGAGCAGAATTTTGAATCCATCGTTCAGAGTAATCAGGTGAGCGCTTCCGGTCACTTCGCGGGCTGCGCCGCAGAATTTGATTTTCATAACAAGTTTATTTGCGCCAAAGGTAAGTGTCCATACGATATTATTCTTTTCTGGTGGTGCACCTGCCATCCAGACAATCGGCGACGCGGATCAGTTTCCCTTGTGAATCATACTCCCTGAGTTCACCCTGCTCGAGAGCCGTCTCCTCCTCCGTGGATGAATAAGTACCTTCCGCCTTCAGATTTCCATTCTCGTAATATTCCTGAAAAGGGCCGTTTTCGTCGTTATTGACAATAGTGACCCGTTCCTGTACCATTCCGTTTGGATAGTATCTGACACTCAGTCCCTGCATGACACCCTGTACGAACTGCTGTTCCAGCATTAGCGTGCCCGATTCATAATATTTCCTGAAGGGGCCGTGCAGCGTTCCGTTTTCATAATTTTCAACCGATTCAGTGGTGCCATTGGGGTAATAATATTTTTTCTCGCCGTGCAGCGTATCCTTCATGTAGTGTGCCTCCACCTGCAGTTTCCCGTCGGGAGAAAACTGCTGCCAGAGACCCTCTCTGGTTTTGTTTTGCTTGTTGATCTGATAGCGGACGAGGCGACCGTCGGGGTCGCGCTGTTCGACCGTTTCGAGCGGATTGCATGCTGCGATTGCGAACAGGACAATAAAAAACAGAATGCGGCTAGGTAAAGTCATGTTACAGAATTTTATGAAAAACGTCAGATCAGGTTTCTGAGTACCAGCGTTTTGCGAATTTTAACACCATTTCGGAGAATTAACAGCCTGACCTTTTTTCCGGGTTTCTTCTGCAACACTTTCAGAACATCCTGTAGCCGCAGGATGCGCGCCGGAGCGAGACCGACCTGTACAATCTGGTCACCGGGCAAAATACCCGCTTCAAAAGCCGGAGAGTTGTCAATAACCGATTCGACGACGAACTCGTTCAGCGAATTGCCGCTGGCCAGCAAGTAAATTCCGCTACGGTCGTAAACGTATTTTTTTCTGAAATTGCCGGAGGGCTTCAGCCACACAACCGATTCCCGGTAGTCGAGAACCAGTTGAAATCTGTTAAGCATCATATTGCCAACGATACCGGCCCTGCCGTTCATAAAAGATGTGTTGAGGGTGGAGTCGGTCACCTGAAAGTACGAAATGACACCGGACTGCCGGTATTTACCGATTGAAACATCCTTTATTCTGCCGATATAGCCCTGCAGATCGCCGCCGAGGCCCATACCTATCTGACCGGGCAGGACAGACTGCGGGAGTTTCATGGTTGAATCGGAACTGATCAGGAGCAAGGGGAGTGCAGCGCCGGTATCGAGCAACAATTTGGCATGCGGTACCGAATCCGTATCAAAGCCCAGATTGGCTCGCAGGTACAGTTTTTTGCGATACAGTTCGGCAGGAAACGGCGAAAAACCTGCTCTTCCGGGAGAAAAGACACCATGTCCGGAAACAGTAATCGTTTTCTGGAGATAATTAATCCGGATCAGATAGTCATCAAGTGTATTGGCGGCCAGAATTCCGTGGATATCAATACCGGCGTACGATTCAAACCGGAAATAGTCTTCCTGCAGCACCAGAATATCTTCGTCGGGAGCTGCCAGCGGAACATTCATGGCATCGAGTCTCACATTTCTGGCAAGGTAGGCAGTGAGTTCCGTTTTCATGTCGGCTCCGAGCAGGCGAAACTCGCGTTCGTAGCGGATACCGAGCAAGTCGCTCAGTTCACGCCTGCACAGCACCGTATGTTCTGCACCTGTATCGAAGATCATTTTCAGCGGAATGGTCCCGTTGAGTGTTACCGTAACAACTATAAAATTATTCACATAGTCGAACGGCCATTCGACCTGGCGCACACCCGGGGGCATAAGAAAACCGCCCTGCGACTTGGCGGAAGCCGGCAGCAGCAGCAGGAAGACAAGCAGCTTCAGGATGTATCGCACCACATTCATAGACAGACAAAAATGAGAAAATCGCGGGAAATGACACATTGGCTGGTGTAAAAATTTGAACAAGCCCGCTGGCATGTGTTACTTTCGCCGCCGAAAAACAAACAGATTATGGGATCCACAGAACACTCCTCAGAACAGAACAATACACCCGAGACACCGCGAAGCGAGTGTCTCAGTTCCAACTCAACGCTTTTCTACCGCATTTTCGTACCTGTATTCGGCACGGTATTCTTCCTGGGTTTTGTGCTTGCCCTTAACCTGATTCCGGAAGATGATCTGTACCTGCCATTTCCTGCCTGGTGGGCCCGGGTTGCGGTCATCATCATCCTGCTGGGGTGGTTATTTTTCGTAAAAACAACCATTTGGCGTTTCAAGCGGGTGGATGCCACATCAGAGCATTTCTTTGTAACGAACTACTGGCACACCGTGAGGTATCCCTGGCACGATGCAGAACAGATCACGGAAAGTAAACGCCTCGGGCGCCGGCTGGTTCACCTGCATTTACGGGCACCGGGGCGCTTTGGACGCGTCATATCTTTCCTTCCGGCGCGGCACTACGACGAATTGATGAAAAATTTCGGCATTAGGGAAAATTGAAATTATCTTTCGCCGCGCTTATGCGCTGCGGGTTTTTCCCGGATGACAAAAACAGCACTTAAATTCTATCAATCACCATTTCTCTATGTCAAACCTTTGGATAAGAAAACCGCTGGAACACCTGCTTGAACAGGCAGGCGATTCAGAAAAGGGTCTCAAGCGCACACTGGGTGCCGTCAATCTTGTAACGCTGGGTATTGGTGCCATCATTGGTGCCGGCCTGTTTGTTCGCACAGCCGCTGCCGCTGCTCAGGCCGCCGGACCGTCTGTGACACTTTCCTACATCGTTGCTGCGGTGGGTTGTGCTTTTGCAGGACTTTGTTACGCCGAATTTGCAGCCATGATTCCTATTGCGGGCAGCGCGTACACGTATGCGTACGCGACTCTCGGCGAACTGATGGCCTGGGTAATAGGCTGGGCACTCATTATGGAATATGCTCTGGGTGCAGCTACCGTTGCCATCGCCTGGTCGGAGTACCTCAACAAGCTGTTGGGAGGGGCTATCCCTCCGGAATGGTGCCACTCGCCCTTTGATTCGGTTCACCCGGGTATCATGAACGCTCCGGCACTGGTCATTCTGGTTCTTCTGACGGGCATTCTTATACGAGGCACGCAGGAATCGGCTACCGTAAACGCCGTTATTGTGTTTATCAAGGTGGCTATCGTTCTCATTTTCATCGCCATCGGCTTCCAGTTTATCAATCCGGGCAACTACGAACCGTACATGATTCCGGCTGGCACAGAGGGTCACGAAGGCACCTTCAAACACGGCTGGGGCGGCGTTCTTGGCGGTGCAGCCATAGTGTTCTTTGCCTTTATCGGGTTCGATGCTGTATCTACGGCAGCCCAGGAGGCAAAGAGGCCTGAAAGAGACATGCCAATTGGCATTCTCGGTTCGCTCGTGGTCTGTACTATATTATATGTACTGTTTTCACACGTACTCACCGGTG
>JBEGNB010000279.1:0-3391 GCA_041182785.1 Bacteroidota bacterium | reverse complement strand
GGCCGAAGCGATATCTGTTCTGTGCAAAACAGAGTGTCAGATACTCCTTTGCCCGGGTTATCGCCACATAAAACAATCTGCGCTCTTCATCCAGTCCGTTCGGGTCTTCAAATGACATGGTTGACGGGAACAGTCCCTCCTCCATACCCGTCACAAATATACTCCTGTACTCAAGTCCCTTGGCTGCGTGTACACTCATGAGTGTGATATACTCGCCATCATCAGCCTTCTCATCTGCATCGGTAAGCAGGGAAATTGTTTGAAGGTAAGCCGCCAGTGAATTGGCAGCAGAGGCGTCTTCTTCAGGTGACAGGGTCTGGTTATCGGTAAACTCGGAAATTGCATCGAGTACGGCATCCACGTTTTCACGGCGGCCGATACCTTCCGGGCTGGTATCCCCTTTGAGCATTTCACCCAGGCCCGACCGGCGCAGGATGTCGGCTGCCAGCTTTGAAGCGGGCTCCGTTTGCGCCCGGGCGCTCCACTCTTCCACCATTTTTTTTAAATTCGCCAGCGATTTTTTAGCGCGGTCGGTCACGTCAAGGTTCCAGTCGTTCATGACATCCCACATGGTACTCTCAGACGCTCCTGCTTTGGCACTCAGTTTTTCCACTGTTGCATCACTGATACCTCTGGTGGGTAGGTTGATTACCCGTCGAAGGGCTTCTTCGTCTTTCGGATTCACGGCGAGCCGCAGATAGGCAACGAAATCCTTCACTTCTTTCCGCTGGTAAAACGACATGCCTCCATAGACCCTGTAGAGGAGATTCAACCGGCGCAAGTGTTCTTCGAACTTCCGGCTTTGCGCGTTGGTCCGATAAAGAATGGCGATTTCGTTATTGGGTATATGGTACCGGTGCTTTTGTTCCAGTATCATATCGGCAACACGGCGCCCTTCTTCATCATCAGTCATGCATTTTACGAGGCGGATTTTGTCGCGGTCTTCCCTGTCGGTCCATATCGTTTTGTGAAGTTGCCTTTTGTTGTGGGATATTACCTCATTGGCAGCCGATACTATATGGTGTGTGCTGCGATAATTCTGCTCCAGCTTGAAGGTCTGCAGATCGGGAAAGTCTTTCTCGAAGTCCAGTATATTGTCAATGGTAGCTCCGCGGAAAGCATAAATACTCTGGGCATCATCGCCGACAACGAACACATTACGCGGACTTTCATCGTATTTGAGCAGCTGACGAAGGATAGCGTACTGCAGGTGATTGGTATCCTGAAACTCATCCACGTGCAGGTATCTGAATTTGTCCCGGTAGCGCTCGACCACGTTATCCGGGTTTTGCTGAAACAACCTGAAAAGCTGGTATAGAAGGTCGTCAAAGTCCATAGCTCCGGAGCGATAGCAGCGAGCCACATATCTTTCATAAATTTCCACGATATATGGCCTTTTGGCGCTCCTGTCTTGCTGCAGCATCTCGGCATGCTGCCTGTACAACGGTGGCGAAATCAGGTTACTCTTGCAAATAGAGATTCTGGATCTGACGGCGGCCGGATTATATACCGCCGGGTCGAGGTTCATTTCCTTGATGATTGACCTTATGACGCTGAGTGTATCGTCTGTATCATAGATGGTGAAGGATGCCGGGTAACCGATTTTGTCGGCTTCCATACGGAGAATCCGGGCAAAAATAGAGTGAAAAGTACCCGCCCACAGCTGTCTGGCTGATGCGCCAACCACCTTCTCTATACGCTCTTTCATCTCCCGGGCGCTCTTGTTGGTAAAGGTAAGAGCGAGGATATGACGGGCAGGCACCCCTTGTTGCAACAAATGAGCAATACGGTAAGTGAGCACGCGGGTTTTACCCGATCCGGGACCGGCAATTACCAGTACGGGGCCGTTGACAGTTGTTACAGCCTGCCTTTGTACAGGATTCAGTTCGTCGAGGAATGACATGGCGCAGGTATTTAAACGGCAAAGGTAGAACGAGGATGTTATGATTGAGGCCGGTTTTTCTGTTTTGTTTGTGTTCATTGGTATATTCAGGCAACAGAACGTCGTTTGGGTTACCTTTGCGTGCATCCCCGTCAGGCAAACAGCCCGCGTATTGCAGAAATCTCATCATACCTGTTCAATATTATTACCCGTGAAAATAGGACTGTTTTTTGGCTCGTTCAATCCCGTTCACACCGGCCACCTGGTTATTGCCAATTATATGGCCACACAAACCGATCTCGACAGGGTCTGGCTCGTTGTGAGTCCGCAGAATCCCCTGAAACCCAAGAAGACGCTCGCGCGCGATCACGATCGTCTGCACCTGGTGCGACTGGCGGTTGAGGACAATCCGCTCCTGAAGGCATCTGATGTCGAGTTCGGTCTTCCAAAGCCATCCTACACGATTGATACCCTCTCACACCTGAAGGAGAAGTACCCTGAGCACGAGTTCGTCCTGATTATGGGTGGCGACAATATTGCCACGCTCGACCAGTGGAAGAACTACCAACAGATTCTGGATGGATACCATATATATGTGTATCGCAGACCGCATATCGAACCCGGGGCATTAGCCTCGCACCCGCACGTACTAATGTTCGATGTACCACCGCTGGATATCTCTGCCACGTATATCAGGGATTGCCTGAAAAAAGGACAATCGGTGCGCTATCTGGTACCCGACCCCGTGTGGGAATATCTGGAAAGCGGGAATATGTACCGCGGCGACTGATATTACCGGCAGGCACTCAATATCGTTTTCACGGCTGCAATTTCGCCGTTTCGCCGTAGCACTACGAACACAGGTCCTCCGGAAGGAGGATTTATCTGTACAGACACACTGTCCGGAACAGAGACCGACTGTACAAGGTCTCCGTAAAAGTTGTACACCTCAGCAGTCCAGTCGGCTGAGGGATCGCTGTGTCTGATCTGAAAAGACCGGCAGAATGGGTTGGGGGAGATATCATACGTCCAGTTGCCGGACTGTGTGGCATCTGAACTTCCGCAGAATGACATGGCCAGTCCGCCGAAATAATGGCGTCCGAGGTAGTCGAGGAGTGCCACGGCGAGCGTATCGGCGAATCGCTCCACCTGCGAAAGGGAGTCACGCACACCTGTACGATTACACTCTATCTGTACGCCGTCAATTTGAAGTGGTCGGCTCTACCTGGACAGTTTTGAATTAATGTTAAGGAAATTATGCGTCATCAGACGATTACATTTCCGTGATTTTCAATCATGTTTATTCATTCAAACCGCTTAGCAGCCAGCATCAGCATGACGGAACTAAGGTCAAGGTTTGCACCGAAAAAATCGCTTTTTTCAGCGATTTTTTCGGTAGCAACCCGAAGGGCCTGACCTTTACCTTCGTGCAGGCATGCGATACCTTTGCGGTGGCGGGTTGATTGATTTCCCATGCCTTCTGTCCCTTTTTCGTCTGACTGTGCATAA
>JBEGNB010000278.1:0-9430 GCA_041182785.1 Bacteroidota bacterium | reverse complement strand
TGGCAAAGTCGAATTTGCACAGACAAATCGGCACACCTGCCAGGCGCGCGATGTGATAGAATCCGGTTTTGAACTTGTCCACTTTCTTGCGCGTGCCCTCGGGTGCGAGCACGAGATGCATGTGTGGTTCGCGGTTGAAGGCATCCACGGTAGCGCCCACAAAGTTGTGACTGGAGCGTCTGTCAACCGGGATACCGCCCAGCCACCGGAAGAAAAAACCGAAGGGGCCTTCGAAGAGGGTGTGCTTGCCTACATAGTTGGCTTTCAGTTTTCCGGCACTTTTCACCAGCACACCGAGCGGAAAATCGAGTGTGGAAGTGTGAGGAGCCACTGCAACAACAACCTTGCTGAGGTGTGAGGGGTACTGTCCGGTTATTTTCCAGCCAAGCACCCACAGGATAAATCTGCTGAGGAGGGAGAACATTTTTTTGACAATTTAGGTGGCGCTAAGGTAGCTATTCGGCCGATTTTAAGGTAAAATTGAAATTCAATTCATTAAAATGGCTGTTGGCTGCCCAATTGGGGGTACTTTTGTGGCATGAGCGACAAGCTACGCGCCTATTTTTATCTGCATTTCTGTGTATTCATCTGGGGATTCACTGCCATCCTGGGGAAGTTAATTACCCTGACGGCGGTTCCTCTGGTGTGGTGGCGTGTGCTCATCGCCAGCAGTGTGCTGGCTGTTTTTATCCCGCGGGCGCAATGGAAAATGCTCACGAGATCAGCATTTTTTCAAATGTCGGGTATTGGTGTGCTGGTTGCACTGCACTGGCTTTGTTTTTACGGGGCAATCAAGTTGTCGAATGCTTCTGTGGCAGTGGCTACCATGGCCACCACCTCCTTTTTTGCCGCACTGACAGAGCCGTTCATTCTCAAACAAAGAGTGAAATGGTACGAACTGGGTATCGGGCTGATAATATTGCCGGGTATGGCACTGGTTGTCGGCAATATTGACTGGAATATGCGTACCGGCTTCGCAGTCGGCGCAGTCGGCGCTCTTCTGGCGGCGCTCTTCTCGTCGCTGAACAAGAAAATGATCGAAAATAATCCGCAGCCTCCGCTGGTGATGAGTGCAGTTGAGCTCGGAGCAGCCACGATTACCTGCACAATGATACTGCCCTGGCTGTTGTGGAGCACGCCTGATACGGCTGTGTGGCCCGGCGAGGGCGACTGGTACTGGCTGCTGCTGCTCTCGCTGGCATGCACCGTACTGCCTTACTACCTTTCACTCAGGGCAATGAAGTATATCACAGCATTTGCGGCTAATCTGACCATCAATCTCGAGCCCGTTTATGGTATTCTGCTGGCAGCCCTTTTCTTCCGCGAGGACAAAGAGTTGAACTCCAATTTCTATATCGGCATGGCAGTCATCCTGCTGGCTGTATTCAGTCATCCGTTCTTAAAACAACGCTTCGACCGCGAAGCCCTGTAAATATGCGCGAAAAATCAAAACTCAACGTACTGATCAATAATGATCTGTTCATTGCCTGTAACAAGGCACCCGGAATGGCTACCCAGCCCGATAAAACAGGCGACGAATGCCTGCTCGATCTGGTGGAGGTGCGCTGCAAACGTCCGGTACACGCAGTGAACCGCCTCGACAGGCCGGTAAGCGGCATTGTGCTGTTCGCAAAAACAAAAGCGATCATGACCGAACTGACCGATCAGTTCCGGCACAAGACTGTTGAAAAGGTATATCTGGCTATTGTACAAAACGAGCCGCCGGCACAGGAGGGCACGCTGGTGCATTACCTGCAGAAAAATCAGGCGAAAAATATAGCGACTGCCCACGCAGAGCCTCAGGCGGGTGCCGAGCGCGCCGAGCTGAACTACAAGGTAATCGGGAAAACAGACCGCTATTTTCTGCTGGAAATACATCCCGTAAGCGGCAAACACCACCAGATACGTGCCCAGCTGGCAGCCATTGACTGTCCGATAAAAGGAGATGTGAAGTATGGAGCCCGCAGGAGTAATCCCGACAGGTCAATTCATCTGCATGCCTGGAAACTGACGTTCGAGCACCCGAGGAACGGAATGCCCGTGGAACTGGTGGCAGATGTGCCTGACGAACCGCTGTGGAAATCGGCCATGGCTATAGCAGAGAACACTTCTGATCAGGATAGCGAATAAGCCCCGCTTGAAGGGTACTCTTACAGGTATCAATACAAACATCTCTGGCAATTCAGACCAGCTGAACTGCCAGAGATGTTGCAAGAAGTATATGAAACACCTGTGAGAGGCGTTTCGGTAAAGTCGCTACCTGAATTAGCTGGCCAGCGCGTTCACGTGGCGAGTCAGACCGCTCTTCAGGTTGGCTGCCTTGTTACGGTGGATGTTACCCTTCTTCGCGAGACGGTCAATCATGCTCACGACTTTGGGCAGGAATGCTTTTGCCTCTTCCTGGTCTTTCAGTTCGCGGAGGTTCTTGATTGCAGTACGAGCCGTTTTCTTGTAGTAACGGTTCTGCAGACGACGCTTCTCGTTTTGGCGGATGCGCTTGAGTGCTGACTTGTGGTGTGCCATATTTTATATCAGAATTGCCTGAATTTCTTGAAAAGAATGTACCCCTGCTTTTGGGCGTGCAAAGGTATGACTTTCGGACGGACTTTTTAAACAGACGATAAAATATTTTTTTGACTTCTGTACGGGATTGTTAACCAAAACCTATTTGACCGGCAAATGATTCAGCTGGTTTGATTTTTGTCGCTTTTAGACAAATGCAATGATATGAAACGCATGTTTTTACTTCTGATGCTGCCCGTGATTGTCATGTCATCGTGTGCGGTGTATCCAAAGGGTGAGTTTAACCCGCTAGAAGTGCCTGCCCCGCCTGATTTTTCGAATCTCGACAACTGGGCGGCTCATCCTGACAAGACGGATCCTGCTGACCGGACGCCGGCTGACTCCATTCCGAGTGTACAATCCGAATCAGGTGTGGATGTGCTGTTCCTTCATCCCACCACGCTATTCGGGAAAAAAAGATACGGTGCGGTATGGAATGCGGATGTGCGCAACGAGTATGTGAACAAGCGTACCGATGACGGCAGCGCACTTTTTCAGGGTTCCATCTTTAATGGTACCGGACGGGTATTCATGCCGCGGTACAGGCAGGCGCATCTGGATGTCTTTTTCAAAAAGGCTGGCTCTGAATCTGCCAAAAAGGCACTTCAACTGGCATATACCGATATATCCAATGCGTTTGATTATTATCTGGAGCACTGGAACGGGGGCAGGCCCTTCATCATTGCCGGGCACAGTCAGGGTGCCCTGCACGCCATGACGCTGATCAAGAACCGGATAGAGGGAACCGCGCTGAAGAATCAGTTAATTGCAGCGTATATAGTCGGATGGCCTGTACATCACGATTACTTCACATGCTTCAAGCCCTGTGAAACACCTGATCAAACGGAGTGCTACTGTACCTGGCGTACATGGAACAGGGAATATGTGCTGAAAAACGGGAACAACGAGAAGCTTATCCCCGGCATCGTGTGTACCAACCCGATTCTGTGGACTACCGAAGAGGGAGTGTATGCGCCAAGGGAGTCCAACAAGGGCGGGTTATCCTTCGATTTTACAAACCTGCATCCCGAATTTGCCGATGCTGAGGTGTACAAGGGCGTATTGATGGCTTCCAAGCCAAAGTTCCGGGGCAGCATTTTCTTCAACCGGGTGAACTACCACATAGGAGACCTGAACCTTTATTATATGAACATACGCGAGAATGCGCGCCTGCGTGCACAGAGCTTCACAAAGAAGTAATCACAGATAACGCGGCCGGAATCAGCCCTGTCGTTTCTCGTGGAGTTTTTTGAAGAAAGTGTTCAGTTCGTCCAGTGAATAGAACAGCACTTCGCGCGGTTTTGAGCCTTCTGCAGGACCCACGATACCGAGGCCCTCGAGCTGGTCCATAATACGTCCGGCGCGATTGTATCCGAGTTTCATGCGGCGCTGTATCATACTGGTGGAGCCGTGCTGGGTTTCCACGACGAGTCGTCCGGCATCTTCCAGCATATCGTCCATATCGGCCAGACTGAATGACTTGCTTGCTCCGCCTTCTCCGTCGGGGTGGAATTCAGGGAGGAAGAAAGGCTCTGCAAACCCCTGCTGATGGGCTATAAAGTCAATAACACGTTCTACTTCAGGGGTATCCACGAATGCGCTTTGCAGTCGGATGATGTCGCCGCCCACCGAGAGCAGCATATCGCCGCGGCCGATGAGCTGCTCGGCACCTCCGGAGTCGAGAATCGTGCGCGAGTCAACTTTTGAGGTGACTTTGAAGGCGAGACGTGCCGGGAAGTTGGCCTTGATGATACCGGTAATGATATTAACCGAGGGCCGCTGGGTGGCGATAATCAGGTGTATTCCGACGGCGCGGGCGAGCTGGGCCAGGCGACCGATGGGTAATTCCACCTCTTTTCCGGCGGTCATGATCAGGTCGGCGAACTCGTCAATTATAAGAACGATATAGGGCAGGAACCGGTGTCCCTTGTTGGGATTCAGGCGGCGCGCCACGAATTTGTCGTTGTACTCGGTAATATTTCTGGTTTCCGCTTTTTTGAGCAGGTCGTAGCGGTTTTCCATCTCGATGACCAGCGAATTCAGGGTATGAATTACCTTGGTGGTATCCGTCACGATGGGCTCCTGCTGATCGGGGAGGAAACCCAGGAAGTGATTTTCAAGGCGTGCATACGGGAACAGTTCCACTTTTTTAGGGTCAATAAGAATCATTTTGACCTGTGAAGGGTGCTTTTTGTACAGCAGCGACATGAGTACAACGTTGATACCCACCGATTTGCCCTGTCCGGTGGCACCTGCTACGAGCAAGTGGGGCATCTTGGCCAGGTCGGCCACGAATACTTCGTTCTGAATAGTTTTCCCCAGCGCGATGGGCAGTTCCATTTTTGCCCGCTTGAATCGCTCGTCCATGAGCACCTCGCGGATACCCACGGTTTGCCGTTTTTTATTCGGCACCTCGATACCGATAGTTCCCCTTCCCGGAATCGGAGCGATGATACGAATACCAAGCGCCGACAGGTTCAGGGCGATATCATCTTCGAGACTTTTTATCTTGGAAATACGGATACCGCGGGCGGGTACAATTTCGTAGAGTGTAACTGTCGGGCCGATCGTTGCCTTGATTTTCTCGATTTCGATCTTGAAGTACATCAGCGTCTGGAGGATCTGATTTTTGTGCAGCTCCAGTTCTTCGCGGTCTATTTCCAGCACATTATTGTCGTGTTCGACGAGCAATTGCAGGTGTGGATACTCGTAGTGCGACAGTTCGAGGGTAGGGTCGTAGGGCTCGCTCAGTTCTGGATTGTTTTCCTGAACAATTTTGGTGGGAGCCTTGTAGGCATCTGCGTGTTCGGGATCGGCAGGCGGCGGAGCGGTGTTTACAATAATTTCAAGGTCGTCGTCCTTTGTTTGCGGCATCGGTGGCTGCTTTACGGTGACGACACTTTCATCCTCGGCAAAAAGCCCGGATCTTTGAGTCAGGTCGAGAGAGAGCGGCGCGGGTACCGTTTGTGGCGGGGCGGCTGTTGCAGTTGCTGTGGGTGCGGCGGCTTCCGGTTCAGGCGCTTCTGCGAATGTACGCGCTTTGGCTGGTCTTGTTTTCGGGCGCTCGGCGGGTCTCTGCTTGCCGTAATTTCCCGAGATCATATCGCTCCATGCCTGCCGGGTCTCGTGCCACAGGCTCTGCCATGTGAATTCGGTGAGGTCCGGGTTGTTGGACCACACGAACGTACTCACCACGCCGAAGATCATCAGAGCGACAGTGCCGATATCGCCCAGCCAGTGGATAAGATACTGACTGATTGCTTGTCCGAAAACGCCTCCCCACGGAAATTCCAGCGACCGCAGGAAAAAGGAGCACAGGACAGATACAATTACTGTGTAAACAACCGCCCGCTGGAATGGCACGAACAGATAGCTCAGACTGGCCTGCCTGATCAGCGCAAGGCCGAATTTATACAGCAGATACACGACACCATAGGAGGCTACCCCGAAGCCCCAGTAAACAATCGAGTCGGATGCGAAAGCGCCCAGCCTGCCAAGCCAGTTGTCAACGGCCACATCGGCAAAAAACATTTCCCAGGAAAAACGGAACACGATATCGTGATCATTTTCCCAGGTAAAAAAGTAGGAGGTGAAGGCGATGAGCAGGTAAAACGACAGAAACAGGCAGAATACTCCAATCAATTTGGATACCCGTTCTCCGTCGAAATTGAAACTCAGTTGTCCTTGTTTTTTTGTTGCCATGTTCAGGGGTGACGCTTCTGTCGGTACGCAAAAGTAATCGAAATGCTTTGATCGGACAGTATTTATATAGATAATCGGTATGACGCAAAAATCCCGGGTAAGCAAAGTCTGCATACCCGGGACGCGTTTTACTCCGTGTAAAGAGTCTATAGTCTGATCAGATAACAGTGTAATCTGATGTAGGCTGTTATTCCTTCACCCCTGCAACGAGCAGAGATACTTCATTATTCAGACACTCCACGAAACCACCGGTTACTTCGAGGGAGAGTTTACTGCCATCAGATTTCACCACATTGACAGTACCGGCTTTCAAAGACGATACGATAGCTGCGTGACCATCCAGCAACTGGAAACCTCCATCGGTGCCGGGCACCTGCACAGATTTTACTGTGCCTGTGAAGATTTCTTTTTCGGGAGACAGAACAGTGAGATTCATAATTCAGCGAATTATTTGGAAGCTTCTTCGATGATTTTCTTACCCTTGGCAATAGCCTCGTCAATAGTACCAACGAGGTTGAACGCTGCTTCCGGATACTCGTCGAGTTCGCCGTCCATGATCATGTTAAAGCCGCGGATCGTTTCGTCAATCGGAACGAGTACACCCTTGATACCGGTGAACTGCTCGGCCACGTGGAAAGGCTGCGACAGGAAGCGCTGTACACGGCGTGCGCGCGATACAACAAGTTTGTCCTCATCGGAAAGCTCTTCCATACCGAGGATCGCGATGATATCCTGCAGTTCGTTGTAGCGCTGGAGGATCTGCTTCACGCGCTGAGCGCAGCGGTAGTGCTCGTCACCGATGATTTTCGGATCGAGGATACGTGAAGTGGAGTCGAGCGGGTCAACGGCGGGGTAGATACCCAGTGATGCGATTTTACGGCTCAATACCGTGGTGGCATCCAGGTGAGAGAACGTGGTAGCCGGAGCCGGGTCAGTCAAGTCGTCCGCAGGTACGTAAACAGCCTGTACTGACGTGATAGATCCACGCTTGGTTGATGTGATACGCTCCTGCATCAGACCCATTTCAGTAGCCAGCGTTGGCTGGTAACCTACGGCTGAAGGCATACGGCCGAGAAGAGCCGATACTTCGGAACCAGCCTGTGTGAAGCGGAAGATATTGTCTACGAAGAAGAGGATATCGCGGCCGCCTGCCGGATCCTTCAGGTCGCCGTCGCGGAAGTACTCGGCGAGTGTAAGACCAGACAGTGCCACACGTGCACGAGCACCGGGTGGTTCGTTCATCTGACCGAACACCAGCGTAGCCTGCGACTTGGCCAGTTCAGTTTTGTCAACCTTGGAAAGGTCCCAGCCGCCTTCTTCCATCGAGTGTTTGAAGTCTTCGCCGTATTTGATAACGTTTGATTCGATCATTTCGCGGAGCAGGTCATTGCCCTCACGTGTGCGCTCGCCCACACCTGCGAAAACAGACATACCGTCGTAAGCCTTCGCGATGTTGTTGATCAACTCCATGATCAGAACCGTCTTGCCCACACCTGCACCACCGAAGAGACCAATTTTACCACCCTTTGCATAGGGCTCGATCAGGTCAATAACCTTGATACCGGTGTAGAGGATTTCACGCTCGGTAGAGAGTTCCTCGTAGGTAGGCGGCTTGCGGTGAATTACATAGGCATCTTTGCCCTTTTCGACTTTGCCGATACCGTCAATGGCTTCACCTACTACATTAAAGAGGCGTCCGCGCACCTGATTGCCCACAGGCATGGCGATCGGAGAACCCGTGTCGGTGCATTCCATACCGCGGGTCAGACCGTCGGTAGAGTCCATTGCAATGGTACGAACGCCGTCTTCGCCGAGGTGGCGCTGTACTTCGAGCACAAGCGATGAACCGTCGGGGCGCTTGAGTTCAAGGGCATTCATAATTTCAGGCAGCTTGCTGTCTGGACCGCTGAAATCAACGTCCACAACCGCGCCAATTATTTGTTTGATACGACCGATGTTAGCCATAGAACGAAATGATGTTTGGTTATTTGCGCCCTTTTTCCCTGTTTGGCCGAAAAAATGGTGGTTCAGGACGCTCTTCTTGTAAAAAGCCGCGCAAAATTACACCTATTTTCTCTAATACAATAGGTTAACAGAACTTTTTATCGTGCGAAATAAAATTTTGAAAAAATAACACTGCTGGTACCCGCCTCCGAATTTCGGGTTGCCGGCAGTATGGATTAAAATGCGCGTAAAAAATCTGTTTTAAAGAAAAATAGGATACCTTGTGTTATATTGCAGTGATAACTGTATTCAGTGGTCCCGGCTATTTTGCAGGGTTTCCAGAAACGTCCGTCCTTTTTCCGTCAGATAGTATTCCTGTCTGGAACTGTTTGGCTTGTCCGGAATGGTCATGGCCAGCACGCCCTGTTCCAGCAGAGGCGTGATATATTTTGCCCTGAATTTACTCCGGTCTTTCCAGCCCAGCAGCGCCATGAACTCCCTGATATTGCCCGAAGTGCCGATGCCGGAGAGCAGTTTTTCTATCTGGTTCGAACCTGGTGCTGATCTGGTGCCGACCTGGCGCCGACCTGGTGCCGACTTGGTGCCAACTTGGTGCCGACTTGGTGCCAACTTGGTGCCAAAGGAACCATCAGATTCAGTGACCTGTACGGCCGGGTGAAAGT
Organism: Bacteroidota bacterium; assembly: GCA_041182785.1. Classification (GTDB taxonomy): domain Bacteria; phylum Bacteroidota; class Bacteroidia; order Chitinophagales; family Saprospiraceae; genus M3007. The sequence continues at coordinate 539 of JBEGNB010000278.1, read as the reverse complement.
TTTTCCTGACAAACTGTACCTGAAACTGTAACCCTCTCTCAAACCATTTTAACTCGATATCGGGGTAAGATCTGAGCTCTTCTGCGATGATTTTCAGCCCGTTACCCCACTGGTCAATGAGTCCGAGCCGCTTGAAAACGGGTGCTATGATACGGTTTCGGATATCGCTTTGTCTGGCCTCCATTTCCTGAAAATCAATGGAAGGAGGCAGTGTGCCCGGACTGGTGATTTCCACCATATCGTCATAGATGGCTACCTTGATATCCTTTCCTGTCAGACTGTAGTCGCGGTGAACCACGGCATTTCGAAGTGCCTCTCTGATAGCGGCCATAGGATATTCCCAGCGACTCTTGGTATAGACTCCCTCGATCCGGGAGCTGCGGCTAACATTTCGCTGAATGAATTTGAGGGCTTCCCCGGGTTGTCTGCCTATCTGTTCTGTGATTGTCTTATCGTCAATTTTCGTATCTGTACTCACACCTTTGAAGCGTGCACATTCGATTTTAGAAAACGGGAAAAGCTCCTTCCTGCTCTCATAG
>JBEGNB010000277.1:0-3063 GCA_041182785.1 Bacteroidota bacterium | reverse complement strand
GTTTTGATATTCTCATGGGTTTTCTCGTGCATCTGCATGGCACGATGCCCCACGGCAATGGTATTTCCTGTACGGCGATCAATGGCGACGATGGAGGGCTCATCCACCACCACCTTGTCATCTACCATGATAAGGGTATTGGCGGTGCCAAGGTCAATAGCAAGTTCCTGCTTGAAGAAATTAAAAAGATTGAACACAACGCTCTGTTTATGATAGTGAAAAACGGTTTCCGGGAATCGGCAGGCCTGCCTTCGATTCAGGCGGCAATATCCGGCTGTTCGGACAAATTTCCGCAAAAGTACACAAATTTTTGCTGATTTTCAATCAAACTATTTGTGCATTTTTTCGCTGAATTTTCCCGGGCGGACTCGCATCCTGTCCGACGGTCACAATCCAGTAGTCTTCGGGGTTCAGGTATCTGAGGGCAAGACTCTGTATTTCTTCGGGCGTGATACTGTTTATCTTGCTGACCAGTCGGCTGAATACACTCAGCGGCAGCCCCTCAGCAAGCAGCCCCCTGACCACATCCGATACATTGAGCGGGCCGTCCAGTCCGTTCAGCAACATACCCAGCAGATAGTTCCGCACCATGCTCAACTCCTCCATTTGCACCGGATTTTCCCTCAATTTTTTCATTTCTGCCAGAATTGCGCGCACTGCCGATGCTGTGTTTTCCGTATTGACTTCCGTGGCGATATAGAGGCAGCCATCATTCAGGTAGGCATCGAGGGTAGAGTAAATATTGTAGGTAAAACCTTTTTTTTCCCGTATGCTGGTCATCAGCCGCGAGCCGAAGTACCCGCCGAGTATGGTGTTCAGCACATACAAGCCGTCATAGTCGGGATGATTACGGCCGAAAGCCCTGCGCCCTATCTTGATGGCTGTCTGCAATGAGCCCGGGTGTGAAATGTGCATTTTGGCTGGCTTGCCGCTTGTGTCAGTATGGCTTATTGCCGGCTGATCAGGCTTGTCTGCCACTGCGCTCCAGTCTTTACCCAAATACTGATTCAAGGCGGCAATAATCTTGTCGTCAACACAACCCGAGGCTACGATAAAGCAGTTGTCCGGATGATACCAATTGTGATAAAATGCCTGCAGATCGGTACGCTGCAGTGCCTGATAATCGGCCTCCACTGAATTGTAGCCGTAAGGGTGGTTTTCACCAAAGATAAGCTCTGTAACCTTCCGGTAGGCCACTGTTTCTACCTTCTCCAGCTCTACTGCCAGCTCTTGTATGCCCGTCCGCTGGTAGGTTATGAGTTCTTCTTCAGGAAAAACAGGATCTCTGATAATTTCAGCGAAAACCGGTATCACCTCTGAAGCGTATCTGGACAGGGTGTACAGAATGATATTGGCTGTATCCAGATTGGATGGAATACTTACAGAAGCACCGTAAAAATCAAAAAACTCGGCTATTTCAGCACTTTTTTTTCGTGAAGTGCCCTCTCTGATCAGTCGCGCCGTAGTGCGGGAAGTGAGTCTTTTCACTTCACACGAACGACCGGCCTTGAAAACCACCTCTATTTTGAGGATTTCCTGACCGGGAAAATCCAGCGCAAAAAGCAGTATGCCGTTGTCCAGTTTATGTACAGCCGGCTCCGGCAAATCCAGGTTAATAACCGGATTAATGGGCGGAGCATTTCGGTTTTTTTCAGTCAAAACAGATGTATTTGTCAAATGGTATTATTTAGATTATACCGCGAATCGGGGAGGCGAAGGTATGCTGCCGCGCTTTTTCCACAAAATGTTAGTCATTTAAAAGCAATTTAGGGAAAAATTTATATACTTTTGCGTCAATTTACATCCGTTGACCATGAAATTCAGCACATCCTCTTCAGAACTCCTGAGACAACTTCAGATAGCCAATGGCGCTATCGGAAACAATCCGGTACTTCCCATCCTTGAGAACTTCCTTTTCAAGGTAGAAAATAAAAAACTTACTATTGCCTCTACAGATCTTGAAACGAGTATTACTACCTCCATCGAAGTAGTTGCCGACGACGATTTTTCTGTAGCTGTGCCAGCCAAGATACTGCTTGACACGCTCAAGGCACTGCCCCAGCAACCTGTCACTTTCAGCGTGGACAGCAAAAACTGGGGCATAGAAATCACTTCCTCCTATGGTCGCTACAAACTGGCCGGCGAGAGCGGTGACGAATTTCCGAACGTTCCTGAACCCGATTCCGTTGAAACGGTGAAAATAAACAGCCAGTTCCTGCTGGATGCTATCAACAATACCGTATTTGCCACTTCCAGCGACGAACTGCGACCAGCCATGACCGGCGTCTATTTCCAGGTGGAAATGAACAAGCTCACTTGTGTGGCTACTGATGCCCACAAGCTTGTCAGATACACTACGCATCAGCTCGTCGGGGAGGTAAGCACAGCAATTATTATCCCCAAAAAGGCGCTTAACCTGCTGAAGAATGCCCTGCCAGCCAACGACGGTGTGACTATCTCTTTCAACAAGGCGAATGCGTTTTTCTCGTTCGGAAACATGAGTCTGGTCTGCCGCCTCATTGACGCCAGATACCCCGACTATAATGCTGTCATTCCGATTGACAACCCCAATCAGATGACTCTCAACCGCGCCGACTTCCAGAACTCTCTGAAACGTATCGCAATCTACGCAAACAAGACTACCAATCAGGTGGTACTCGATATTTCCGATCAGAGCGTAACTATCAGCGCACAGGATCTCGATTTTTCCAACGAGGCTACCGAGCAAATGCCCTGTAATTTCTCCGGTTCACCGCTGAAAATCGCTTTCAATGCCAAGTTCCTCGCAGAAATGCTCGGTGTCCTCAGTGCAGACGAAGTTACAATGGAGTTCTCCTCTCCAAGCCGGGCCGGCATCATCACCCCGGTCGAGGAAAGTAACGTGAATCACGAAATACTGATGCTGGTTATGCCAGTCATGCTCAACAACTAATTGTATTACAGGTTGTTTATCTGTGCCGTGGGTGTGAGTTTGGTACTCACACCCACGTTTTTTTGACAATTTACTTCATCACACACCTCTGTGTTCATCCCGACACCGCCATCACGATAATTTTTATGAGA
>JBEGNB010000276.1:0-7133 GCA_041182785.1 Bacteroidota bacterium | reverse complement strand
GGTCGAAAGTTTCCTGATTCATGAGGGCGAAGCCACCGTCCTCCTTGTAGAGGTACTGGAACTTGCGGCGTTCCACCCGTACTTCATTGATAGTGTGGCCGCTTTGGAAAGTGTGTTCAATGACCTTACCGCTGGTGCTGCTTTTCAGTTTGGTCCAGACTTTGCCGCTACCGCGGCCAACCTGAAACTTTGAGAAGTCAATGACACGGAAAATGTCGTTGTTCAGTTCGATGCAAAGGCCGTTGCGGATATCTGCCGTTGTAGCCATGTTTGTTTGTGTATCTTGTTGTTTAAAAAAATCAATCAGCTCAGTTGGGCTGACCTGTTTGTTGCCTGCAGTTTTCAGCATACCTCAGGGACAGAAAAATGTGCTGAAATGAGCAGTCTGCCTGTTAAAAAGCGCGCAAAGGTAGCCCTTTATTTTTAAAATCGGAAAAAGTGCGGAAAAAAGTCTATTTTGTGTCGTACGCCCATTTTATGTACACAGCCCCCCAGGTGAATCCGCCACCGAATGCAGTCAGTACGAGGTTGTCGCCTTTTTTCAGTTTTTTCTCATAATCCCAAAGGCACAGTGGCAGGGTACCTGCAGTGGTGTTGCCATATTTTTCTATGTTGATCATCACTTTTTCCAGCGGGCAGTTCAGATGCTCTGCAACGGAAGTGATAATTCGCATATTGGCCTGGTGAGGAACCACCCAGTTTACATCGTCTATGGTGAGATGGTTTCTGCGCATGACCTCCTCACAAGTACCTGTCATGCCCTTTACAGCATGTACAAATACTTTTTTCCCGTCTTGCCAGGCGTAATGCAGGCGATTTGTGACAGTTTCAATTGTAGCAGGATTGAGCGAGCCACCGCCCTTCATATTCAGTAATTCCCGACCGGCACCGTCGCCGCGCAGTATGAAATCCTGTATGCCGTTTCCTTCCTTGTTTGGCTCAAGTAGTACGGCACCAGCACCGTCGCCGAATATTACACAGGTATTGCGGTCTGTATAGTCAATGATAGACGACATCATGTCAGCGCCTACCACCACAACTTTCTGATAGGTTCCGTTCTGGATAAACTGGGCACCGGTAGAAAGTGCGTACAAAAATCCGGAGCAGGCGGCGTTGATATCGTACCCGAAGGCGTTTTTGGCTCCAATTTTATCGCAAACCGTGTTGGCCGTATCCGGGAAAACCATGTCGCCCGTTACTGTTGCCACAATGAGCAGGTCAATTTCACCGGGCTTGACACCTGTTTTTTCCAGAAGACCTTTTACGGCCTCTGCAGCCATGTCCGACGTGGCCCAGTTCGGGGTTCTCAGTATTCTTCTTTCCTTGATACCTGTTCGGGAAACGATCCATTCATCGCTTGTTTCCACCATTCTTTCAAGGTCGGCATTGGTCAGTTTGGTCTCCGGAACCCAGCCATTAACTCCGGTAATGGCAGCTTTGATTTTGGTAGGCATGAAATACCTTTTATGAATGAAGAGAGTCGTTAATCGGCAATTTGATTCTCGTTCACCGAAAACGGCCGCAAAGGTACTCTTTTTTTCAGGAATTTACTGCTCATATACCCAGGACGTCTGACATGGAAAATATACCTGTTTTGCCATGAAGCCATTTTGCTGCAACAAGAGCCCCTCCGGCGAATCCTGTCCGGGAGAACGCCTTGTGCCCGATGGAAATTTCATCGGCTTCGCCCGTCCATCTCACGATATGGGTTCCGGGTATTTCACCCTCGCGGATAGCAGTAATCGGAACCTGCTTTTCAATGGCTCCGGGCGGGTCGGTATCCAGATAGTGCCCTTCAAAGCGGCCACTGTAACGTTCGAGATCCTGCGCCAGTGAAATAGCTGTGCCGCTCGGCGCATCGAGCTTGTGTATATGGTGTATTTCGGTGATGGCAGGAGTGTACTCGGGCCGCGAAGACATGAGTTCAGACAGCTTCCTGTTTACGGCAAAAAACAGATTAACCCCGATGCTGAAGTTGGATGCCCAGATCATGGCACCATTCAGTGCTGTACAGGCTTTTTCTGCCTCCGGCAAGTCGTGAATCCAGCCCGTTGTGCCAGAAACAACCGGAACTCCCGCCTTCAAACAGGCCATGACGTTCTCAAGGGCTGCCTCAGGCCTGCTGAATTCGATAACCACATCGGCCCGTCGTAGTAACTCCGGTTCACGATCCGCAAGATTTTTCCGACTGATACGCCATGCAATTTCCACATCGTACTGTGGTGCCAGTGTCTCTATGGCCTTGCCCATCTTGCCATATCCCAGTAGTCCGACTTTGAGCATTAGTTGGTCTTGACAATTTTTGTTAAGACAGAAGAACTGGAATCCATACCCGGGACACGCACAAAGTACATTCCGGCCGGAAGTTGTTCTCCAATTCGGACGGAGCCGTCTGTATCCTGCAATTCGTATCTGGCTACTTCCATGCCATTCATATTCACGACCGATAAAAGTGTCCCGCGTGAAACGCCCGAGTACCTTATTTCGGTGAAGTCCGTGAACGGATTTTTGGCAAAACTGATATCACATTCAATTTCACACAATCCCTTTTCTGGCGATTTGTGGTACTGCTGAAACATCATCAGCGTCAGATCCTGATTGTCTGTAAAAAGCTGAGACTCCAGAGAGGCCACGCCCTGATCATCAGCACTGGCAAAGACTGAGTAAATACCCGGATCAACACCGTTAAAAACAAAATATCCATCCAGATCCGTCTGCGTGGATGATTCCGTCTGTTGGCCGAACAACCGCACGGTAGCGCCGGCCACGGGCAGGTTGTCAGCCGCACTGATAACTTTCCCGGAAACAGTGAGGCTTCCTACAGGGAACAGGGCAATATTGAGGGTAATTACCTCACCTTCGGCCATGAGTGCATGAGATTCGAATAGCTGGTATCCCGGCTTGGAGACTTTTATCAGGAAGTAACCGGAGGCTTCCTGTCCCATTTTGAATACGCCATTTGTTCCGCTGAATTCTGACACCAACGAACCGGGTCCCCCTATTAGAATTCTCGCATTGCTCAGGGGCAAACCGGTCAGGCCGTCCGTTATCTTTCCTTCGAGATAGCACGCGCGTTTGTACGCGGGCGTGACGAAAAATACCTCTCCGTCGCCGGTATTCAGCGCATTGATGTTGGAGGCAACGATGGTTCCCGAGGGGAAGTAGGGGTAAACACCCCAGCAGCCTTCAAATCCGCTTCCCGTTGTGGGGTACGTATCGTAACTTCCTACCTGCACCAGGTTGTCGGGCCGGGTAATATCCACAATCGTAAATCCGTCTTTGTACCACGACGTCACAGCCCAGTTTTTATAGGTATATGTATTGTGGACAATACTGTTTGATCCCGGATTACTCTGTATTTTGTCGAGTAGTACAATGTCGGTAGGGTCGCTGACGTCAAAGGCAGCGAGGAAAGAGTTGGATACCTCGTCGGTGGTCAGAAGTGTTTTCCTGTCGTCGGCAAGCCAGGTGTTGTGTGTGAATGCATTGGGGGTTCCCTGGGTGGCGATCAGCTCGGGAGCACTTTTATTGGCCATGTTAACCACAGCAAACTGTCCTGCATAAATATGACCGGAGTACATGGTGTCATTTTCCACGTATCCGTCGTGTATATAACCCAACTGGTCATATTTGCCGACATAGACCGGATTGTACGGATCCTGTTTGAGATCGAATATCTTGGCTCCGCCGCCGAAAAGATCACCTCCCCATGCGTAAAGAAACCCTTTATTTGTATCAATATGCAGGGCATGTATTCTGTTCAGTTGATTGAAAATTGGTCCGTCGCCGCGATAGTAGTGATACGGCAGGTTGGCTGAAGGCAGGTTTTTGAAGTTGACAATCTGAATGCCTGAGCCGCCTTCACTGGTGATGTAGGCGTAATGGGAGTAGGTTTTGATTTCCTTCCACAGATTGTTGGGGCCGGGAATCTGCACGATCTGTACCGGGTTATCCGGATTGGTGATATCAACGATGATGAGACCCTTCGCTCCACCGAGCAGAGCATATTCATGGCCCGAGCGGGAGGTGTAGCCCCACACATTGGCCAGCGTTTGCCCCGGGAAGGTCATTTTAGATCTGAAAGTCGTATTCAGATCCTGAGCGAAGAGTACCTGTGACAGGCATAAGACAAACAGGGTTGCAAAGTATCTCATGTTCATTTTGTTTCAGATCAATAAAAAAAAGCGTCCTCCAGGTGGCGTACTTGCTTTATTTCACCATCCTTGTGAATAACAGCCATCACATCGAACCGGATTTTCCACTCGTAACCTGTTGATTCCATATAGGTTACTGCAGAGCGGATTATCCGGGTTCTTTTCCGGAAATTCAGTGCTGCTTCCGGTCCGCCGAAGTGTTCGCTACTTCTGGTTTTAACTTCAACAAAGACAAGTACACCATCGGTATCCCATGCAACAATATCGAGTTCCCCATATTTACAGCGCCAGTTCCGGGCAGCAATTTTCCAGCCTTTCTGTTCGAGGAGGCATACGGCTGCCTCTTCACCCGTGTCGCCTTTCTGTCGAAGCGGAGTCATCACCTGATTTTTCCCCCGAAGTTAGGAGTTTTTTCTGAATTGTCAACGGTCGTTGTACAGAAGGTAAAATTGTCCGCTGACAAGCGCAAGTGAATCACCCTTGGCCGCAGTTAAACTGGCGACAATGACTCCCAGTTGACCAGTATTGCCGCTTAGAGTAGTGCGTTTGCTGCTGATAGTGATATCATTCTGTTTGCTTTGGCTGCACACTGTATTCCATTGGGTGCGAAGAGGCGTCATACTGAATGAATCCACTGCAACATGTTTGTTTTCCAGGAGTTTATTCCACACGATGTGACTTTCTGCATTGTTGAGAGTGAAACAGTTGTGGCCCGCAGTTGTATCACTGCAAGGTTCTTCCGGGTTGTTGAAACTGAATAATGTCATGCGGTTATATCCGCTTACATCGGCATTCAGTGGAGCTACCGGCAATGAAAGTGACACCAGTTTATCGAATGTATCGGTATTTTCCGGCACGCCCAGCCATTGCATGAAATGATCGGCGCGCGAGCATCGGTCGTCGCCCGAATTGATACTGTCGGCGGGCACAGGCAGGTATGGATCCAGCACGCGCAGGCTCCCTCTTTGGCCGAAATACTCTGCAGCGCCCCGCAGTTGATCGAGGGTTACACTGTCTATCGCGGTACTGTCGGGCCGTATGCTCCCGTTTTCCATTCGGCCGGCTTTTTGCAAGGCGGCAAGCAGACGGTTTTTCTGGTTGTTGTCTGACACCGGTCCATTACCGACAATCCAGATCAGTGCGAAAACGGCGAGACTGCCCGGAATGAAACGGATATCATCTTTCCGGGAAATGATAAAATACAGGCAATTAATAAGCATCCATATACCCAAAAGTGCCACCAGAAAGCGTGTTTCTGTAACTCCGTAATCATCAATACGGCGATATATAGCGATGAAAAGGAGCAACGTCATGGGGGTCAGTACCGGCCAGAGCCACTTGTGATACAGAGCGGAAGGGGTAGTGGTATTCGTTTCCTTCAGGTAATAGTTGAGCAGGTACGTCAGAATACCCGCTACGGAAAAGCCAAGCACGAGCGAGCCTACCCATCCTCTGGGCAGCTCCCAGTTCAATCCAATTTTTATGGCATAGGTGTACAGGATGATGAAGTACAAGACGACAACCGGAATCATAATATACTTTCCCAGATTTTTGAAAACGGCGTTGTACTCGGTTTCCTCCTGATCAAATACATACTGTTTCGGGAAGTGAAACAGGAAATACGAGGTGTTGAATATGCACACAAGGAAAACGAAGAGGCGCATGTAGTTCCTGGGATCAAGGTTCAGATCGAACAGTGCATTGAGTGATGCCAGCGCCAGACTCAGTCCTATAAACAGAACTGCAGAGAAGACGGCCCCCAGTACCAGATTGGTCAGCAGTGTTCGGTTATAAATCCAGAAATCGCGTATGCTTCCTCTTCCTGTGTAGGGTATGACTGTACAAATCAGGTGGAGAGTCACAAATATAGCCATATGCCGTGGCATACCCCTGTACTCGATATCCGGGGCATTCACATCCGGAAACCAGTACCAGTACGCTGCCAGGGCTGCCACGCCGGCCATCTGCAGTGCGATGGTACTTGCAAAGTTCATATTTCTGGTTTCCGAGTAAATTTTCAGGCAGAGCGAAAGTGGTACTCCAATTACTCCGGTCAGGGCCAGTTTGGCCCAGGGATCATTATCAGGCACTTCATTAATAAGTACGTAAAAGGCGGCTACGGTACTTATTGCCGAGGCGATTGTGACTGGAAACCTGACAGTTGCCTGAATAAATGCATCAGCCAGGAATTTTAGAGAGGGTAGTTGTTTCATGGAAACGGGTATTACTGAAATTTGACGAGTTCGATTTCGAAGATTAGGACTGAATTGGCTGGAATAGTACCAATTTGGGAGCGCCCATAGCCAAGGTATGACGGTATCAGGAAAGTTCCTTTTCCGCCGGTATTAAGAAGTGGTATTCCTTCCTGCCACCCTTCAATGAGGTTGGAAAGCGGGAATGTTGCAGTTGATGACCCGTTTGTTTCGTCAAATACCGAGCCGTCGAGCAGGTAGCCCTTGTATTTGACAGTTACCGTGGAATTGATATCGGGGGAGCCACCGGTACCTTGTTTGGTGATTATATAGTGTAGTCCACTGCTGGTAGAGCTGGCCGTAAGGTTGTTGTCGGCCAGGTATTGTTTAATCAAATCGAGGTCTTTTTGCAGTTGTTCTTCAGGGGTGAGTTCTTTGCTGCATGATGACATAATGAAGGTTCCGATCAGGAGAAAAAGAAGTTTGCGCATATACTGGATGTTTGTTTAATGAGTGCAAAGTACGGTGAATTGGAACAGATTTACCGCGGTGATTTACCACTTCGTAAACGAAAAATATGGGCGGCATGTGTTTTTCGGTATGCTGAATTTCGACGAATGGTATAAAAAAAGAGCCGCTCCGGATGATCCGGAGCGGCTCAGAACAGTTTATGTTACTTCAGAGAAGTGACAATTACCGGTAGCCCGGGTTCTGCTCGAGATTCGGGTTAACCGCCAGAGCGGCAGCCGGAATCGGGAACAGAAGGCGCTCGGAACCTGAAGCCGGC
>JBEGNB010000275.1:0-7827 GCA_041182785.1 Bacteroidota bacterium | reverse complement strand
AACAGGTCAAAATTAATGTGGGCTCGGCTCTGCACGAACTCGAAAATCCTCCTGCTGATTTCCCTGTGAATGGTCGTGACCTCATGACCGGCATTCCCAAGCAGATCAAGATCAGCTATCAGGAGGTTGCCTATGCACTCGACAAGAGTATCTCCAAAATTGAGGATGCTGTTCTCAAGGCCCTGGAGCTGACACCTCCGGAACTCGCCTCGGATATTTATCGCACCGGTTTGTACCTCACCGGCGGGGGTGCTCTCCTTCGTGGACTCGACAAACGTCTGGAGGCCAAAACAAAGCTTGACGTTCACGTACCGGAAGATCCGCTCCGTGCGGTAGTCCGTGGTACCGGTCTTGCTTTGAGAAATACCAGCCAGTATTCCTTCCTTATTGACAGGAAAAGTGTGTAAGACGGGTAACCGTCGTCATTTTCATCAAGGCTAAAACGCCAAACAACTGTTTCTATGGGTCGGCTACTTCAACTCCTGCTTCGAAACGGCGGCTTCGTCACGCTGGTATTCGTGGAGTTGTTCTGCTTCATGCTGATTGTTAACTATAATACCTCTCAGGCAGTTATCTGGGCCAATACCACCGATATTTTCGGCGGAAGGCTCATGGAACGCCGACAGAGGGTGTCAGACTATTTTTCTCTGCAGGAGCGCGCAGACAGTCTGGCCAATATAGTGGACAGTCTGCAGGAGCGTCTCGCCTACGCACGCTACGTGCAGGTGCCCGTGCGCGATACCTTTTACCGGGTAACGTACGACTCACTCACAGGTATTGATTCGATTCGCAGGAAGTATGTCCGTCCCCTGTATGAGTACGTTTCCGCCAGGGTAGTGGAAAATTCGGTTACCAGTGTGAACAACTGGCTCCTGATAAACAGGGGTAAAAATGACCGGGTTGAACCGCACACAGCAGTAGTAACTGCGGACGGTGTAGTCGGTATCGTCCGGCACGTCAGCGACAATTTTTCCATTGTCATGTCTGTTCTGCACAGCCAGACACGAATCACTGCCTCCGTTCAGGGAACAGGTGCTTTTGGCTCCCTTGAGTGGGACGGGAATAATCCCCAGATAATGTCGCTGAGGAATATTTCCAAGCACTTCAAAGACAAGATTTTGCCGGGTGCCCGGGTGGTCACCAGTGGCTACTCTCTGATGTTTCCCAGGGATATTCCGGTAGGTATTATAGATGCCCTTCCCACAGAAGACAGCGAGAATCCGCACTTCCTTACGGTGAGAGTGAAACTCGGGCAGTCTATGTCGGAAGTTAGCGACGTATCTGTAGTGCGAAATCTGTTTTCACCCGAAATTGACAGTCTGAAATCCAGGATAAAGCGATGAATTCCAGTATTTTCCCGAATTTATGGCGTTTTATTGGGCTGGTACTGGGTCAGGGCCTGCTCCTCAAACAAGCCGTTCAGACGATCGGGTCTGCTTATTTCAATGTTATTTTGTACCCGATATTCATCCTTTTGCTGCCTGTACAGCTGGCTGCACCCTATCTGGTACTGCTGGGTTTCGCCGTGGGCATCTCGGTTGATATGTTCTATCAGACTCCCGGTGTACACGCCAGTGCCGGTGCATTCGCCGGATTTATTCGCGGACTCGTTTTTACTGCTTTTGCACCCAAGGGGGGATTCAATGCCAAGGACCCCATTTTTGCTCCCCAGTATATTTCATGGCAGACATTCCTCTCCGTTTCGGGGGTATTCTTCTTCCTCTTTCTCTTCTGGTATCACTCGGTCGAAGCGTTCACCTTCGTTTATTTTACTTCGATTGTGTTAAAAACGGTGTCATCCTGGAGTGTTACCATGATCTTTGTAATTCTGTACGCTGCACTTTTCAATCCCAAACAATAAAGCCAGCCAGCTGAGTTATGAAATCAGGTATCTATCGTCAAAGAAATATCCAGCTGGTGTTCCTGATCTGCGGGGCTCTCCTCGTGCTCAGGGCAGCACAGCTTCAGCTTTTCGATGATTCCTTCCGACGGAGAGCTGACTCGACCACTATAGAAAATCTGACTGTTTATCCCCCGCGTGGACTGGTTTACGACAGAAACGGGGTGTTGATAGTAAATAATGAAGCTACTTACGACCTGATGGTAACTTACAGTCAGGTCAATCTTCAGGAAATGGACGTGCCCAAATTCTGTGCAATTCTTGGTATCACAGAAACAGAATTCAGGCAAAATCTTGTGAAAGACTGGAAAAGTGGCAAGTATTCCAAATCGGTTCCCTACGTTTTTCTGAAGAAAATGACTCCGCAGACATGCGCGCGCCTGCAGGAAAGTCTTTATGAGTTCCCCGGTTTTTTCGTACAGGTGCGCAATATCCGCGGCTATCCGGAGAGTGTGGGTGCCCACGTTCTCGGCTACATCAACGAGGTGGATCCACGCGATATCGAAAAGTCAAAAGGCAAGTATGAAACGGGTGACTATATCGGGGCTGCAGGTATTGAATCGGCTTATGAAGACTATTTGCGCGGCAAGAAAGGTGCAACTGCTCTCCTCAGAGATAATCTGGGCCGAATTGTCGGAAAGTACAAAGAGGGCGCCGAAGACAGTCCTGCCGAGGCGGGGCACGACCTGATTACATCCATTGATGTTCGGCTTCAGGCTTATGCCGAATATCTGATGCAGAATAAAACCGGGAGTGTAGTGGCTCTTGACCCCAAAACGGGTCAGATACTCACGATGGTCAGTGCACCCACCTACGATCCGAATCTGCTTATTATGACGCAGGATCGCGGACAGGAGTTCAGCCGACTGCTTACCCATCCGCTGAAATATTTCTTTGACCGGACGGTAATGGCAAAATATCCGCCCGGTTCAATTTTTAAAACGGCAGTTTCACTGGCGGGTATGCAGGAGGGGGTTATCAGTCCCACCGGAGGATTTGGCTGCAGTGGAGGCTACTACTACGCCGGAAGAACTTACAAGTGTCACCATAGCGGCCACCTCAACGGGGTAGTTGACGCGCTCGCATATTCCTGTAACACATACTATATGGTGAAGTACAGGGATATCGTGGACAAGTTCGGTTACTCCAACCCCCAACAGGGGCTCGACCTCTTTAACAAGTACCTGAAGGAGTTCGGATTCGGACAAAGACTGGGTATTGATTACCCGAACGAAAGTCCGGGCAGTTATCCCACCTCCGCTTATTACGACAAGATATATCCGAAAAAACTCGGAGGATGGCATTCGCCAACAATCATGTCGTGCGGTATAGGGCAGGGCGAATTGCAACTGACAACCCTGCAAATGGCCAACTTTGCCGCCTGTATCGCCAACAGGGGATATTGGTACGCACCGCACCTGGCCATGGCTTTCAAGGATACCACCAGTATTCCCGAACGCTTCTTTCAGAAACACGTGGTAAGCGTGGATGCCCGCCACTTCGAAACTGTTGTAGAAGGTATGGCCCAGTGCGTTGAACGCGGAACCGCCCGGATCGCCCAGGTACCAGGTGTCGCAGTATGCGGGAAAACCGGTACGAGCCAGAACCCTCACGGGGATGACCACTCTGTATTCTTCGCTTTCGCCCCCAAAAATGACCCTAAAATCGCCATTGCCGTTTACGTTGAAAATGCAGGCTGGGGTGCCTCCTACGCCGCCCCGATAGCCAGTCTGATGATTGAGCATTTTCTCAACGATACGATAGCCGCCGACAGAAAACCGCTCGAGGAAAAAATGGCCAAAGCAAACCTGATTGACAAGTATATTGCCAATAAAGAGTCGGCTAAAATCAGGGCAAAAGCACCTGCTCCCAAACGTGACTCCCTCCCCAATCCGGATGATACGCCGCTCGATGAGTCGCCTGCAGCCGTTACGCAACCGCCAACCCCTGGTGCCAACCGTCAGAACAGACGATGATTTGGGCCATTTTCCGAGTCAAATTTTGCCAATAGATTCATTATTGGTATAATTCCGTCCTTTTATTCGTTCGGCAAACCAACTTCGGTTTATATTTGAGCGGATTATTATGCAGCATAAAATGAAAGTAATTTTATCCCTTGCAGCAGCGTTGCTGACAACCGCCGGTCTCCTCGCGCAGGCCCCCGTGAATGATGCCTTCAACTGTGCCACCATGATTGACTTCGGCGTGGCACCGCATTGTACATCAACCATTTACACCAATGAAAACGCCACACCCAGTATAATTGCCACGGTTGATACAGTCTCCTGTTTCAACAGCGCAGTTGCACAACGCGATGTGTGGTTCAAGTTCACCTGCTCCGATACCCTTTACGATTACCGTATTACTATCAAAGCTGCCGGTATTGACCCGATCGTGAATCCGGAAATTGCCATCTACCGCGGCGATTGTGTACTCAACGGACTTGGAGAAATCGGCTGCGCAAGTGCGCAGGTGGGAGAAGACAGTCTCTTCATTGATCTGTTCAACCTCACACCGAACGAAATTTACTATATACGTGTGAGCGACTGGTCGGCCACCGCAGCGCCAAACTCGGGCGGCTTTACACTCTGCGTAGAAGAGATTCCGCCCATTCTGACAATTGGCGATGGAGGTTCTTCTCTTTGTTCCGGCACACTGTACGACTCGGGTGGCGCTACAGGCGACTATGGAACCAACGAAAACTATACGTTTGTGATTTGCCCCGATCAGCCTTCAGAATGTATCAGTTTCTCGCTGGAGTATTACAATCTGGAGCCCAGCCTTCCCGGACAGGCCGGTGCTGGCGATGAACTGAACTTCTTCGATGGCCCCACTTCCAACAGTCCGTTACTTGCATCGCTCGACGGCAATGGTTTTCAGCCCCAGTATATCGCCGGCGGTGGTGGTGTCTGCTTTCAGGTACAGGCTACCAGCGGTTGCCTGACTGTTCAGTTCAAATCAGACAACTCTGTGCAGGAATCGGGCTGGAAAGGAACCTGGTCGTGCAGTTCCAATCCTTGTATCCCCAAGGAAAAGATTCAGATAGATACAGCAGCCAGTTTCACAGATATCCAGAACTCCGTATCAACCGGCGGTGCTGTGGTTACTGTTACAGGCGTTAACTGCCCGCAAGGAGGTATGGGTACATTTACCTACCCTTCCGACAATAATGACCTGGAGCTTGAAAAAGGCCTGCTTCTCACTTCCGGCTCCGCTCTCGGGGCTATCGGTCCGAATAATTTTGGCGGAGAGAGCACACAGAACGACCCGCTTTTCACCGCCGATCCGGGCGATGCAGACCTCCAGTATCTCTCCGACGAATTTGGCGGCGGCTCTACTACCTACGACGTCTGCAGCGTGGAGCTGGACGTATTCGCAGCTACCAATGAGGTGGTTTTTGAATATGTGTTCGGCTCTGAAGAATATCCCGAGTTCGTTTGGGCCTTCGGTGGCTATAACGATATTTTCGCGTTCCTGGTGAGCGGTCCCGGTATAGCAGGTGATCCCAACCTGACCAATAGTGCGCTCAATATCGCCACGCTGCCCACCACGGGTACGCTCGTACAAATTGACAGTGTGAATAATCAGGTTAACTGGGAGTACTACAGAAATAACGAAATAGGAGAGGAACTGCAGTACGATGGACTCACATCAGATCTGTATGGCGTCAAAAAAAGCCTCACTGCCCGTGTCCCGGTTACCCCATGCAATACCTACCACCTGAAACTGGCCATTGCCGACCGCGGCGATGAATCTTATGACTCGGGTGTATTTGTCTCTGACATCAGAGCGGGTTCCCCCGATCTGGATATAGCCTTCTCCAGCGGCCTCGATTATTTCATCGAAACCTGCACGGGTACCAACGATACACTCTTCATTACACTGAATAAACTGCCCACGGTCGCCACGTCATTTAATGTAACACTCGGTGGTACGGCCACTCAGGACGAAGACTACGAACTGAATATTCCGCCGTCCATCACTTTCCAGCCCGGACAACAGACGCTGGCTTTTCCGATTATTCCACTCACCGATAACCTTACAGAGGGAACCGAGTATGTCACGGTCACACTCTCCCGCGATTACGGATGTGGCGAAGTGAACCTGAAATCCATCAAGGTGGATATTCTCGATAATGTTGAAGTACAGGTGCAGGGTGGTGATACACTCAGCGTTTGTATCGGCGATTTCCTCCAGCTGAATGCTACCGGAGCAACCAACTATGTCTGGTCGCCCCAGGATGCAGTGAGCAATCCATTCGTGGCCGATCCGTTCACGTCCCCACTTCAAAGCCTCTGGCTCGTTCTGACGGGCTCCGTTGGTGCCTGTATTGATGTGGATTCTGTATTTATACGCGTAATCGCACCAACTGTTACTGCTGAAGCCGTTTCGCCAGACACGATCTGTCTGGGAGGAAGTGTACAACTTCAGGCTACCAGCAGTGAGTCAGCTGTTGTATGGTCACCCGCTACCGGTCTGGATGATGAAAACAGTTTCAACCCGTTGGCAACTCCCACCTTCCCGACAACATATACGGCCAGTGCCACACTGGAAGGTTGTGTGGTCAGTGCATCGGTCACTGTTATAGTGGACTCGCTGTTTTTCCCCGAACTTATTGACGACCTCGTTCAGTGTCAGAACTATCCGGTTCAACTCGCCAACACGCTTAGTTCGACCACTCAGTACGAATGGCTGCCTGAAACAGGGCTGAGTGATCCGACGGTTTCCGGACCAGTTGCACTGCCCGATATCACCACTCAGTATATACTTACCGCAACCAGCCCCAACGGCGTCTGCAGCCAGTCGGATACGGTCACAATAACCGTAACTCCTGCTGATGTGGAAATTTCCGGTCCCGACAGCATATTCCTTTGTCTGGGTCAAACACCTGTACTGAACGCAGTAGCCGCTCCTTCGGGCGCCACGGTCGTTTGGGATAACACCAGCATCCTGAGCAGTTCCGCCGGCCCAAGTGTTATAGCATCCCCTACTGAAACCGTAACTGTAACAGCCACCTATAATATCAACGGGTGTATCGTCAGAGACTCTGTTTATCTGAAAGTGGACAGTCTGCCCAATCTGGATATCTTCCTGATGCCCGAAAAGCCGTTCTACTGCCCGGGTGATACTATATTCCTGCTCTCCAATACCTACGAACCGGCAAATTTCCCCGGAATCAAACACTCATGGGAGCCTTTCGGTACCATGCTGACGCCGTTTGAAAAGTGGAACATGGTGGTTATTGCAACCGATACTTTCCTCTACAACAGAACCACCACGGTTGGCGCCTGCCAGGAAAAATCAACGGAACTTGTCATTGTACCTCAACCTCCAATTCTCACTGCCACGGTCAACCCGAATCCAATCTGTCCGGGAGGTAACGCGCAGATTGTCATTACCACCGTTCCTGCCAACACCGTTCTGGAGTGGGAGGAAAACTCTGCCGTGACACTGAGTTGCGACGACTGCCCGAATCCGGTGGCAAGTCCGCTGAATTCCACTTCATATCACGTTACAACGCCGGAGGCTGAATGTCCGAGCGGGCTGGATGTATTGGTGAATGTTACACCGCTCCCGCCGCTTAATCTGCCGGCAAACCCGGAATCCTGCAATGGCTCACCGGTATCGCTCAATGATTCCGACTTCCCGGGCGTTATTTATCAGTGGACACCACCTACATTCCTCAATAACCCGAATATCGGCAATCCGGTTGCAACACCGACTCAACCAGGTGCCATAACCTATACGGTAGAGGCTACCAGAAATGGCTGTACAACAGCCGGGGTGGTAACTGTAAATTCCTATGTGGCTTCAGTAGATATCACTACTCCGGCCCAGACGATATGTGAAGGAAAGGAAATCACTCTCGCTGCAACTACCACGGGTACTCCCGGCACCCTGAACTGGTTGCCTGCTGGCCCGACGGT
>JBEGNB010000274.1:0-9014 GCA_041182785.1 Bacteroidota bacterium | reverse complement strand
CGCATAGTGCACCCCTTCTCTGATTTCATCCAGCTGGAGCGTACGCGGCTGATCGCTCTTCAAATCGCCATTGTCGTCAAAATTATCTTCATCAAATGGCACAAACTCAAAGAAAATCCCGCAATCAGCTATAAGTTTCATAGACGGGTTCCCGGGGTGCTGCTGATACGCAAAAAAGCCCTCGGAAGCGTTGTAATTATCCACATACTTCATCTCCTGGCCCAGCAAACCATTAATAGAGGGTATGTAGGGTGCAAGCATAACCCCGCCGTGTAAAGTGAGCGAATAATGCGGCCATATTTCATGGATATGGCTCAGTTTGTGCTTTTCTATAATTCGCTCCAGTACCAGTTGCAGCCACATGGGATTACTCACAGCAATGGCTACATCCCAGCCCGGCGCCTCATCAGCTATTTTTTCAATACGCTCTCCCCACTCCGGAATATCGGAAATATGACGACCAGGCCTGTAAAACCGCTCCATGACAAAAGGGCGATTCAATCCCAGAATACCCGACAGGTCGCCCTGCCAGTGGTTGCCCTGCCGTTGCAACTGTGTGGTGGAGCCGATTACCATGACCTGACGCGTATAATTGTTCGACGGTATTCCAAAGTTGGTCAGGTCAAAAAACAGACGCCGTGTCGCTTTCTTCATTCCCCTCAGTAAATCCTCTGTTACAGGAATGTATTTCGAAGAAGCCTGACTCGTACCGCTCGACAGGGCATAATAGGGTGTTACACCCGGCCAGCACACGTCGGGGGCATCCTCCAGATGCGCTTTTGACCACCACCGCTCGTAAATTCCATTGTAATCAGTGGCCGGAACCGCTTTTTTGAAGGCCTGAACAGGATCTTCAGCCATCATCAGATCCTGAAAGTTGTACTCAAGCCCAAAAGCTGTGTACCGTGCCTCTTTCAGTAAATCCATTAACTGTTGTGCCTGCAACTCCAGCGGAGACTGACGCGGCGTATCAACCAATGCGCCAAGCCTGGCGCCCCTCCGAATTATTGTGCCTAAAAGTGACATGTCCGACTGACTACCGGTTTGTTGCTAAAGAAGTGGCGAAGTTACGTATAATGACATACCTTTACGTTTTAAATTAACTTAAAGAATCATGTTCCGTTCTCTCTTTAAAGTCGCACTGATGGCTTTGGCGGCCATTCTTGTATATAACTATTTCTGGGGTACCGATGAAGAGCAGGAGCAATCCAGAAAGGTATTTGGTCAGTTGCGCGGTGTTGTTGAGTCTGTTTCCGAAATAGTGGTTTCGGAAAAGGCCAAATTTGACGCCGGCAAATACGACCGCGCACTCGAACAACTCGGCGATACCTATAAAACAGTCAGACAACACACGCAGCATGTTGACGGCAAGATTATCCAGCGTCTCGACGAACTGGAGGCCCGTAAATCAGCCCTGCAGTCTGAACTAGACGCTATCGAACAGCTCGAAAAGTCGGTAGCAACTCCCCCTCCCGGCAAGTCCTCTCCAAAAAAGGAGAAAACTATGCAGGCAGATGAGGCCGACAGAGCCAGGAGAAGGGAAGTAATCCGACAAAAACTCGAAATGCTGCTCCGCGATTCTGATTCCATGCTCCGCGAAGCAGGACAGTAATCAGTCGGATATTGATCCGCCGAACCACACCGGGTGTTCGTGGTGAATTTCCCCGCGTTGGTCGCATGAAATGTCAACTCAAACAACTTTTACAAAGAACCGCTGTTTGACTGTAACCCTTAAAGACCGTACTGATTCCCCGCTATGATCGAATTTCTCCAACAAATACTGGGCAACGACTGGGAAAAGTCGGCACTCATTATCTTCAACCTGATTCTGATTGAAAGTCTGCTTTCTGTGGACAACGCCGCCGTCCTCGCTACCATGGTCCTCGATTTGCCAAAAGAGCAGCGACAGGTTGCCCTGCGCTATGGTATCATCGGTGCTTATGTGTTCAGAGGTCTGTGCCTCATTTTTGCAGCCTGGCTCATCAAAATATGGTGGCTCAAACCCCTGGGTGGCTTCTACCTGATTTATCTGACCTGGTCTTACTTCAAGGGCAAATCAACTGTTACCGAAAGCGACGATGTACTGAAGAAGGATAACCGATGGTACTTCCGTATTACCCGCGGACTGGTTGGCCCGTTCTGGGCTACTGTCATTGCAGTGGAAATTATGGATCTGGCGTTTTCTCTTGATAATGTATTTGCCGCCGTAGCTTTTACTGACAATATCTACCTGATATGTACAGGTGTCTTCATTGGTATTCTGGCTATGCGTTTTGTAGCCCAATGGTTTGTCAAACTGTTGGAGAAATACCCTTTCCTGGAAAAAAGCGCCTTCCTTGTTATAGGTGTACTGGGTGTAAAATTGTCTATGTCGCTTGTCACGCACTTTTTCCACGACAAACCCTGGGCCAAAACACTTGACAGCGAAGCAGCTGATCTGATCGTGAGTATTATCACTGCTTCCTTCTTTTTCGTGCCTATCGTTACATCCAGAATGTTCGGATGGCCCGCCGGCAGCAAAGAAGCGTAACTCCCTTTTTCTTATGAATGGCGAATTCTTGTTCAAATCAGGTGTTTTTGCCGGAATTGCCGGACTGCTGTTCTGGCTGTTCCAACTTTTCGGCTCGCCCGAGAAAAAAAGTGATACTCCCGAATCTAGGCCTGTTATCCAGTCGTCCGACAACGCCAGAGTACCCGATAACATCCTTCCGGAATCAGAAGGTGAAATTATTCACCATCACTGGTTCTCTCTGGCCTATAACGAGGAGCATGAACAGGCCGAATGGGTAGCTTATGAACTCAATGTAGAAAGACTCAACAATAACAACGCTGAACGCCCCAATACTTTCCGCCCCGATCCCGCCGCAAGTACAGGCTCGGCAACTCCCAGGGATTACTCGGGAAGCGGATATGACAAGGGCCACCTTTGTCCGGCAGCAGATATGGCCTTCGACGACCGCGCCATAGATGAGACTTTCCTGATGACCAATATCAGTCCGCAGACCCGTTCTTTCAATATGGGTATATGGCGTCAGCTGGAGGAAAAGACCCGCGACTGGGCTCGCCGTTTCAAACGTGTTTATATCATTACCGGCCCGGTACTGTCATCCGGCAGAAAACAGATCGGCGAAAACAGGGTTACAGTGCCCGCTGCTTTCTACAAAATTATTCTCGCCCCCGACCAGGCTCAGGTCATAGCTTTTGTACTCCCCAACGAACAGGGCACTGGAGAACTCACGGACTATGCCTGTACCGTTGATCAGGCTGAGGAATATACGGGCATAGACTTTTTCCCGAAAATACTGAAGGGCTCCATGGAAAAGCTGGAGTCGGTACTGGAAACTGAGAAATGGCCTCTTGCCAAATGAATGCCTGCGTACGGATAACAAAATCATAAATTATATACCCGGCGTACTCTGAAGCCTTCACCTGCGTTTCTATCACTCATTACTGCTACAAACCTGTTTCATGCAAAAATTGCTGCTGCTGCTCCCCCTTCTCCTGCTGTCTTTCTGCCCTGTTGAAAGTATTGCCCAAAATGCTCCCGTAAAGCCCGAAGGTAAAATCAGGTACCTGATTGCTCATAACTGGTCGAAAAAGATGGCCGCACTCGATTATATAAGCCAGCAAAGGAAGGAAAGGGATGCCTATATGTGGGGTGGCAGCCAGTCTGAGTGGAAGGAATACGGCGAACTGTTCATAACTCCCGAAACGAGTTTCTACCGGAACTCTGAAGAAACAGCCGAAGGCGACGAGTCAACGTACGCGTGGAGGAGGTCCGCTTACGCAATCCGGAGAAATTTCAAGACTTCGTCAATGCTCGACCAAATCGAACAGCTCGGTACTGTTTACGTCATTGAAGACTCGCTGCACTGTCAGGACTGGAAAATTCTCAACGACCTCAAGGAGGTGGCCGGCCACCTGTGTATGAATGCCTCCTGGACCGATACAATCAAGGACCAGAATATTACAGCATGGTTCGCACTCGATTTGCCACACAGCGGAGGCCCGGAACGCTTTTGCGGATTGCCCGGACTGATTATGGAGGTGGATATCAACGACGGAGCGCTGGTAATTAGTGCCGATAAAATGGATATGAGGGCACTAACTCCCGAGGAGGTCGCCATACCTAAAAAAATAAAGGGGAAAAGGATTACCGAAACCACTTACTCAGACGTAACCTGGAAATATGTCCAGGAAAAAAAGAAAGAGGAAGTGCCCTGGTTTTGGGGATTGAGATATTAAACCTCAGGTACCCCGGCTACGGGTTGCTCCGATTTGAAACCGATGCGATTCGCAGGCTGCATGGCATCGTCATCATAGCTCTCCCACATGGTCAGATCAGTCAGAAATTCGGTTACGTGGGTGGCCACCTTGTCTTCTGTAATCTCGTCGGGACTGAAAATAGCTACTGACCTGGGCTCCTGCGGCTGCCCGTACTTCTCAATATACGGAAGATTGATTAGTGCCATTACCTTGCCGTTGAATAGCTGCTGGTAAATCAGAGAACCGTTCTGTCGCATCAGATCACGCCGGTTATTACCCTCCAATATTTCTTTTAGTCCGCTTGGTACAAGCCCCAGCGAGAAGATAACCGATTCAAGTCCCTCCACCTCCATTCTTTCCTCAATTTCGACGGTGAGGTTGCAGTTCTGGGCGAGTTCTTTTAACCAGGTTACCAGATTCTTTTTGACACCTTCCTGCCAGATCAGGCGAAAACGGGCAGTGTTCTGCAGTGCATCTCTGTATTGCTGGGCTTTTGCCTGTAACAAGGCTAACTGGTCGGGACTGTTGATCATATTTTATCGAATGAAGCACAAAGGTAGTTCATGTATAGTCAAACGCTGAAGCAAACAACGGTCTTCTTCTCAAATCAGACATTTCATCTTTATCAAGACCAGTTGCCGAAGCCATTATATAAGTATGTGCATCCTGCACAAAGGAGTGCAATAAGCCCGGGCGGATAACAGCCTGGATACGCTCCCTTACCGGACACGTCTCTGCCATCCAGTACATTGCTGAATACCTGTTCTCCTGCCGGAGCAATCCCTCAAACAATTCCTCCAGACGATTTTCATGGCCGGGCTTGCAATAGATACCTTCAAATCCCAGAAAATCAAAAGAGGCCGGATTGAAAAGACGGTTGAGCAGAGGGACATACGGCGTCAGGTTGACAATCAGCTTGCCTGTCAGGCCCGGCATACGCCTGACGGCCCATTTAACCCGGTGAAACTGACACCCTGCCACGATCTTGCCCTCATGGCGGATAACATAGTAATCGTCGTGCAGAAATATAGAGTTGAAGTGTACCAGTGCATGATTCTGGTACTGTTCGCGGAGCAGCCCGAGTACTTCCGTGTGCTGTTCTTCAGTTAATATTCTCTCCAGTGAAGATGATTTGCGCGGAAAAAAACGGCTGAACCCGTTGGTCCGCATGACACCGAGATTTTCATAGCCAGCACCACTGACAACTTTGAAAGAACGATGGTTTTTTCTCTCAACAGAAGCGAAATATATGGTCTTCTGACTTTCACCCAGGCGAATTGCCTCCATTGTTTTGCCGGAGAAGTGCTTCATAATACCCTTGCCCCTGATTTCTCCGGAAGCAGCGAAATATCTGACGTAATAGGCATTGAAAACACGGGGCCCTACATTTACATCCGTCTGGCAGAACACAGCTGTACCGAGTATCTTGTTACCTTCCTGAATGGAAAGCAATACAGGGTTGTGCAGGTGCTCAATATGTTCATCCCGACTGAGGTGTTCATAGACGACACCTTCCGTTCCAAGGGGTGCATGCTCCAGCACATACCTGGCGTCGTCTGTCAGACCATTTCGCCGGTGTATGGAATATTCACCTTCCCTGTATATGACTTCACTCGACATTGTTTTTCAGAAGCCTGTCGTCCTCCTGACGCTGACGTGATTTGAAAAATTTGGGATGAATAACCAGCAGTCCGAACGACTCTCCGTCCTCCTTGGTTCTTTTCGAGTGGTGCGTACCGTGCGCGCGGAGGATAGCGCGGGAATATTTGCTGTCTAACTGACGGAACCAGCTGAATCGCTTGTGGATATACACGTCGTGAATGAGGAAGTACGTCAGTCCATACAACGATATTCCCACACCGATGAACAACACCCAGAAGTGCTCGGTGAGACCGCCAGTCATGTAGCAAATCATGGAAGGAATGGCGAAGACGAGGAAAAAGCGGTCATTTTTCTCGAAAAAACCATCTTTTTCATGCTTGGGCTGGTGATGATCGGCATGCCAGTTCCAGAGGAAACCGTGCATGACGAACTTGTGTGTGAACCAGGCCATGAATTCCATGCCGACATAGGCTGCCAGCGTAATAAGTGTGTAAGTTAACCAGACAGGCATAACCATTCAGAACTTTTTAAATACAGAATTACAGGAAAACAACCAATTCCGTGAATCGTTCAGAAAAAACGACAAAACTCTTCACAAATTGAGTTATATCTGGCAGATTTCCTCATAATCGGGGCGATCATAGGCATTCCGGTGGATGTATGAGCGCTTTATCTCGCCCTGATACAGGACGAACACGCCAGGCATCTGCAGCCCGTCGCCGAGGTCGGGGTCGTTTAATAGCGGTGAGCCACCATGGCCCTCGATGACTGCAGCCTGGAAACCGCGCATCCAGTGCATGAACGTCAGCAACTGCGCCGTCGTTGTTTGTCCGAGGCCAAAGGCTCTGTAATAGTTCTTCTCGGGATCCTTGATGTGATCAACAGGATACAGCCTGTACTTCTTGAAGAACTTGTCAGCAGTTTCCTGATTGTCAGCCATGTGAACGAATACAACCCTGAATCCCTGTTTTTCGAAGTATGATCTCCTTCTGGAAATATCACTGATGGCTTCCCGGCAAAAAGAACAGCCGAAAAACCTGAGAAAAACGAGCAGAACGGGCTGCTTTTCCGCTATTGAGTAGAGGTCTTCTCCGCCATTGGCAGTGATCATCGAAGACCAAAGCGTCTGGTTTAAGTACATGAAGTTTACAAGTTAGATTAAGCCGGAATATCGGGGCAGGATTGGTGCATGATCTGCCCCGATACCCGTAGCAGATCATGCAAGTTTCATTCCGTCGAGCACATCAACTACTTCCTTGACGGCAGCTGCCGATTTGTGCAGCGACTCCAGCTCGTCTTTTTTCAGGCGAAGTTTGATAACCTCCTGAACGCCTTTCTTGCCGAGTTTCACCGGAGCACCAACAAAAATATCCTTAAGCTTGTATTGTCCGTTCATACGGACACAGCATGGGTAAATTCTCTTTTCATCCTTCAGGATGGAGATTGCCATCTGTGCAGCGGCAGCACCGGGTGCGTACCAGGCAGATGTTCCCATCAGATTCACAAGTTCGCCGCCACCAACTTTGGTGCGCTCAATGATTGCGTCCAGACGATCTTTTCTGATCATTTCTGTAACAGGAATACCGCTTACCGTGGTATATCGCGGCAACGGAACCATCGTATCGCCATGGCCACCCATCAGCATGGCCTGAATATCCTTTGGAGACACATCCAGCTCCTCCGCGAGGAATGCGCGGTAGCGGGCTGTATCGAGTACCCCGGCCATACCTATTACCCGCTTGTCCGACAGTCCCGATGCTTTCCATACCGCATAGGTCATTACATCGAGCGGATTGGAAACTACAATGATAATCGGATTTTTGGTGTATTTGAGGATGTTCTGCGTAACAGAAACTACAATTTTGGCATTGGTGGAGATCAGATCGTCGCGGCTCATACCCGGTTTGCGCGGGATACCGGCCGTGATAATAACGATATCTGATCCGGCTGTGAGGGCATAATCATCTCCGCCGGCAACCCGGGTAGAGTACCCGTCAACAGGCGCCTGCTGCCACATGTCGAGGGCCTTGCCTTTGGCCATATTACCTTGAATATCAATTAATACTACCTCATTGACAATGTCTTCATGTGCCAGAACGTTCGCGCAGGTGGCGCCTACGTTTCCAGCGCCAACAACAGTAATTTTGCTCATTTGCTTAGGTATTGACCCCCCTTTCGGGGTGTTTGTTGAACAATTGTGAAAAGTGGCTCAAATGTAGGACAAAATTCCGATTTCAAAAACCCGGAATCGCTATTGTGTCAATAGCTATCGAATATCCTGAAAAATTTCCGAGACCACCCTCTACATTGTTGAACACCGCGTCCGGATCGGCCAGCGGAAGGTTGCCCCCCTGACGTGAAAGGGACAAATGGTAGCGGTAAAATTCCTCCGAGAGCGTACGCCAGGTGATATACAACCGCCTTGGACGTTCGGTTTCAGGGTCATAAGGAATTCTGGCTGTCAGATACAGCGACTTGCGGTTATCGTCCCAGTAGTTCTCATTGATAAGTACAACCGGTTCGGGTATATTGTGCAGCAGTGAAATAGTTCGTCCGTCTGACAAAAAATTGGTTGGGACCTGCTCCTTGGTGTAATCCGGGATAACCGGGTTTAATGACTCATACACCTGCATGTCGTGATTCAGAAAGAAAGCAAAATACCTGCCCTGATCCGGTAATTCTGCAAGTTTGAGCTCGATGGGTATCCTCAACTCGTTTATCCCGTTTCCAATCTCGGATATCTGCAAGTCGGAAGTCAGTATCTGGAAAGGGGCGATGCCGTAATGCCTGGGGATACTGCTGCCAGCCTCCGCTACTGGATATCCCGGTACCCTGACATCAAGATTGTAGCGTATTCCCTCTTTGGGAATCTTTGCCTTGTGACTCTTCCAGTAATACGTATTACCCTCTCCCCTTTCCCGGTACAGCGCATCATAAAACTGGCCGTTCACTGAAAGCGTGACATCAACTTCTCCGGGAAACTCGGGGTCTGAACCATCGTTCACCTCCTGACTCAGCGAAATATTGACTTTGAAGTGCTCCCCCTCGGTAAAATGACAAATGGCAACAACTTTGGGCTCTTCTTCCGGCAAATCAATGAATACCTCCCGCGCGCACCCGCACACAGAGAGCATTCCAATTACAAC
>JBEGNB010000273.1:0-9022 GCA_041182785.1 Bacteroidota bacterium | reverse complement strand
AGCATACCAATGAGTGTGGCGCTGCTTTCGTACTGCGACGGGTCCACCGTCCAGAAAGCAGGCATATTTCCTCCCCGGTTTGCAGCAAGATTGCCTTCTCCGATCAGTCCCTGTGCCGGATAGGTAAGTTTCGCCCCGGAAACCCCTGATTTGGTCAGTTTGAGCTGATAACCATACGGGGGCATCATATACTCCAGATTACCCAACCAGCCGGTATAAACCGGGTTGACGATATACTGGGCGAAGCCCGTCCTGCTCTTGATCAGGTCACCGGCCTGTATCACGCCATCCGTGCGGAGTTTCGACAGGGCGCTGTTCACAGGAAGCGAGAAGGACGGCAGGTATCCAATCCAGTTCCAGCCTGTTTTCACATACACCGACATGGTATCCGGCAGGCAAAGACCGAGCATCTGAATGGTATCGGCACGGTCGGCGCGGTACTGGTACATCTTCCGGTTATCGAGGGTGGTCAGAGAGCCCACCCAGGCAGATCCGAAGTAATTGGCAAACTGCGTCTGACTCTTCATCAGGTCGTTGGCAGGATATTTCAGGCTGCTGAGTGCCGGATTGATGGCCGGGTTGGGGAAAGCCAGATTGAACGAGATCCAGTTCCAGCCCGGCGTAATCGGTATTTGCCGGAGGACCATACTGTTGGTAGTGGCCGTAGCGGGTGCATTGGCATCGCCATTGATACCATCAGGGATGAAGCCATAGCTTTCAGCTACTGTACCGTAAAGCAGGCAGGCGGAGGCATCCCATATTTGCAGACTGACAGGTTTGTTCAGGTCGGCAGCCGAGCCATAGACTGTGAGATAGGCCAGATATACATTATTACCCGGATAACTCACCTGCGGTACATACTGCACATTCGCGCGGCCGCGCAACTGGCCGCTGATAAAGGCTCCTACTATATCTTCCTCATCAGTAGATATGGTTCCCTGTACGTTCAGTTTCAATACCAGGTTCATGCTGCCTTCAAACTGTCCGGGATCGAGATCCCACGCGGGCGGGCTGCATACCACGCGCACGCCCAGGGGAATACGCTCGTCGCCACCCATAAAAGCCAGCGGGGGTGCCACGCCGGTTAGGGTGCGAAGTGTGACCGAGTCCTGCCAGTATCCGAATGCCAGTGTGGAGTCGGACGTAAAACTGATGGCGCGAATCTCGTTGGGTGCCAGCGTACCGGTATTCGGCACCACGTGTACCCAATCAGGGTAATCCCTGATTTCAAAAGGAACCGGATAGCCGCCGCTGTTATGGATATTGACCTGGATTGTTTTGGTATTCTCCATTCGCTTGGTCATGCCCACCGAGTCGGTGAGCCAGGCCAGTTCATTGCGGTTGACATAGAATTCGGGGACTTTATTGAGCCATTTCATGGGATTATTGCCGGTATTGTTACCTACCAGATCTTCCAGATCTTTCAGTTCCAGACGCAGGATTTTATTCTCCATGAACTTGTTCAGCACATTCGGAACGATAAATATCTTGTTCTCATAGGCAGTTACCGTTACGTCAATCTGACCGGTACCAGCGATTGGTGCTGTGTCGAACAGGTCCACCTTGCCAAACGGATTGCCGGTTGGCGGGGCGAAACGGGACGTATTGAGCGGTTTGTCGAATGTCACAGATATTTCATCTCCAATATTGTAAACACCATCGGATGGTTCAAATGCCACAATTTTTGGAGCATCGCGGTCAATACGGATGGGTATATAATACGAGCTTCCTTCCATACCGGCAGCAGGGCCACCGCACACAGAAATGGCTCGCAATTCATATTCTCCGTCAACCAGTCCGGCCGTTTCCCATTTGAAAGTAGTGGAAATGGGCCCGAGTGTATCGGGTTTCGGGCTACCGCTCCAGGCCAGGTAATCCGGGTTTTTGCTGTTCCAACGCTCGTGCGGATTAGAGCCAGTGAAAGTGGCTGGCGCCAGAATATTTGTCCAGATACCATTTCCGTCGGCGCGGCGGTACTGTACCCTGATTGCCTGGAAATTCGGATCAATCAGACTGTAATTATTAACGATGATATCGCGGACAGTGGAATTGGTAGGTGTTACTGCCAGATCATTCCTGAGAATGACATAATTGTTGCGAGGATAGTCAATATCCACCTCGCTGCACGGGCGTACGAAGTTGACACTGATTTTCTGACTTGAGTAAGCAAGCGTATTGACAGTAGTGAATTCCGATTCGAGCGCAGGGTCAATAGCAAGTGTTCCTGCGCGTTCGGCTTCACAACCCGACGCAAATTCAAGCACCAGATCATTATATTCGTATTCTACAGGACCGCGTTCAACCGTAATCGTCACTGGTACGGATCCATTGGAAGTCACTTCATAGCCAGCATCACTGTTCAGTACAGCCCCATTCAGTTTTATTATCGCGCCATCAGGATTGTCTTCGCCTGTAGCTGTAAAATTATATGACCGTGTTTCATAGGTCTGGCTGTTGTTCCCCAGATTGAACCTGAAAATGGCCGCCTCTTTGGATGGTATATTGATAGCCTGAAGTGGATATCCTGCTACAGGCTCCAGTATCGGTTTGTCGCGGGAAGCCGTACCCTTTTCCCACGGGCACGACGACTGACCAGATTTTATTTTGAATACGGGGGTTTTGAATACCGGGTCATTTAAAACATCCACACTAAAGGCATCTCCGGGATCATCATCGGCGAGAACATAACCAACAGTAGTAGCTTTGGATGTAATATTTTCATCACGCCATATCTGACTGAAATTGACATCAAGAGTCCAGGTTTGGGAAGATCCCACTCCAAAAAATTTCAACTCCGAATTTAGAAAAAAAGAAAGCTCCTGAGAAAAAGTATTTTCATCGAGACTAAAATCATCACGCGAAATAGAACTGACACCTTCATAACTGGTTCCGGCATCGAACGAAAAGTTCTTGTCAAATCTGGCAGTATCTTTGGTAATTACGTTCAATTTGATGTAATCCTTCCATAAATTACTGGATTTGCGCATGATGGCAGCGCTGTCTGTTTTCCCAAGCCCATCGTAAGCTATTGCCAGATTATCCAGATATGGAATCAGATAGCGTTTAATATAGTATTCGGAGTATCGGAATATCGTCGGGCTACCGGGTTTGAAGGTAATCACCTGACTGGCCTGAATGACACAATTACTGACACTTACCTGATCTGATGTTCCAAAAATAATATTTTGTGCGGATCCGACATATACGTCGCCACCCTGTTCCCCTCCTACAATGATATCAGCATCACTTGTACTGATTGTATTATTGAAGGTCGTACATGTTTGCCAACCGTTCTCAATTATCTGAGAGTGAGCAAGCGACACACTGTATCCTCCTGCCACACCTGTTTCAACGGTCTTGATAGTACCTACTCCAACCCCGGTATATGTTACCAGTTCTGGTTTAGTTTCAAATTCATTGTCAAGCGTGAGCCCCTGTTCATTTGTCCAGCCAAAGGTATATGCCTCACACACCGTCGAGTCCTTTGAAATGTATGCATAACTCGCATCTCCCGGTGGATCTCTGAGTATGAGTGTAGGCCTTTCGGGCAGATAAGTTGTAAAACGCTCACCATTCGGACGGGTACCACTGATCACCGCCACACGGTCCGTTGATCCCTGACGACCATCCGGTGTAGTGGCAATGACCTGCATGGTTTTGTAGTAAGGACTCACAGGATTTGTGTCACCCACTTTGAATTTGTAGGTGTGTGTAGTAAGCGGATGTGTTACACGTGCTATGGCACCATGCTGCAGGTAGTTACCGTTGGTTACGGTATCCACTTCCACCTTCAGGTAGGGAGCGTCTGTACTGGGATACCAGGGTATCTCGGCAAAAGTACCCTTCACGATGGTATCCCTGACACCCTTGCTCAATACAACCGTATAGCCGCCCGAACTGTTTGTCTTGACTGTGTGAACTTCGCGGTAGTATGCGTCACTCTGTGGCGAGAGAATGGCAGGCTGAAGCGTCAGCCGCACTTTGATACTTTTATTGGCCAGCGGATTCCCGGATGGAGCGGCCAGAACACCGGAATGAGAATAAGTTGCAGCTACCAGATTTGTATCCTTCACCTCTTCTGCAAAGCCGTTTACGAAACGCAGGTCAGCTTCATTGAGGATACAGGTACCTCCGGGATACTGTTCCCTTACCCTGAGCTTGACTGTCTCATCCATTCCCTTTTCGAGTACCGTTTTAGCCGCAGAGGGGGTCAGTGTATACTGGTCGGAGCCGATACTGACAGTTCCGTTACTGATATCAACCGGGTACTCACTGTAGTAAAATTTGGATGTATCAATCTGAATTCTGTTATTGTTAATCGGGTAGTCAACATTATTGAATTTCACTTTCATGGCAACATAATCAGGTGCGGCACCAAGCGGTAATGGCGGACTCCATTTCCGGACTTTAACACTATCGGCTTTGGCACCAGCCGGTAGCGGAGGATCCCAGTATTTCAGTTCAGTACAGGTTGCTGCCAGTCCATCATAGATGTCCACCTCCAGTTCGGGATTGCGGTAAATAAACTCCACTGAAGTATCCTTCTTCGTTATATCTATTGTATATGCCCCCAGCGACTGAATGGCATTTTTGATGTCATTGTTTTCGTGAGAGAACAAACCTACATTCAGTTGCCTGAACGGAGGAACGCCGGTGAACCTGTAGGTGATACCGTTCGTCATTTCACCGTATCGTTCGTAACAATCGTTACCGGCATTTCGAATCTGAATTTTCAGACTGTTATACGGAGTACCCAGATTATTACCCAGTGTGCTCACCTTGCAATCCCCGCCAGCCACAGTAACTTCTACTGTGCGGGTGGTTATATCATTAAAGACAATCCCGGCGATTGGAGTAGTCACCTTGGTTATTTCCCACAGAGCAGGCACAAACTGGTGATCCTCGAATTTTGGTACCAGTTTGAAACTTTTGCCAGGCTGTGCATCGAGGGTAAACTTCCCAACCGAATCAGTCAGTACACGAGGCGAGAAAGATATACCATCGTTGGTGATTTCTATACCTTCTACAAAACAGTCTGTATTCCTGTACCGTACAAAGCCTGTGACAGGGATAGTGGAAATATCTGTATAATCAACCTGATCAACGGAGGTAACACTGGGATTAAGTGTAACCTGCCTTGAGGCAGGCACAAACTCATGCGGTTCTGTCTTGGGAAATTTGGCATAGTTACTCCACTTGATGTTGTAGGCTTCCCCAAATCCGAGCGGAAGTGAACCGCAGTTGTTCAACTTATAGCCTTCACCTTCGTCCAGCGGGAAATAAACCATTATTCCGTTCTCAGTCATATCCCGGGCAACCAGGTGATGCTTCTGAATCGTTGTTAAATCAAGTATCGAATTGTACGCTACAAACTCGTCTATCAGGCCTGAGTAAAAATTACTGAAGTTGACAGGGTTGTCATAGGCACCCAACGATGCCCGATCTGCACCCAAAACCCATCTTGTAGTTGTATCCGACCAGCTGCCATTCACATTGTAGAATATATTCGTTGAAGACAATGTGCCGTTTATGTAGGTATTAATGGTCCGGCTGTCTGCACTGGTACTATCTATAGTCAGTACCAGATGAGTATATCCTGTAGCAAGCTGACCTACCACGCTGGACTGACCGTTACTGCCGTTTATATCAATAATCAAATCACTTTTAGTCTGATCTGACTGGTTTCTGATTAATTTCATGGAGAAGCGGTTACTACCCCACCATTTTGAAAGCAGTGTCTGTGGTGCAGGATCGGGGCCATCACTGTAAACAGTCATTTCAATAGTTGATTTCGGAGGCAATGCGAAATCCGGGAGTGTGGCGTAAGACTGGCTGTTTTTGATAAATTGAAGGGCCCAGTTCAGGTAGAAAAACTTGGAGGGCCTGGCAATAAAAGTTGTCCCCGTACCGTAACTGGCACTTTCAATGGTGTAAAAACCCGTACTGTCTGTTCTGGCAGACGTACACACCATTGGTACGTCTGTACGTGAGCCGCTGACGAACGCTGCAGTTGAGAAGTAAGCTCCGCAGAAGTGCAGTTTTATCCGGTTTATGATATCAAATGACTTGTCGCCCAGCTGCTCGTCAAACTTCCAGTAATATTTTAAATCCGGTGTGGAAGATGAGGCCGTCCCCGCGATTACTTCCCGCAAATCAATCTCGGTTAGCCTGCGATGGTAAATACGAAGCTCGTCCAGATTACCGCGCCAGCCGGTAAATGTTCTGTTTTTGTTTCCCAAAAACAGGCGGGTACTCGGAGCCGCAGGTAATCCGGCGGACACCAGTGTCTTCAGATTACCATCCAGATACAGTCTGATTACTTGCCCTGTGTGAGAAATCGCGACATGATGCCATTTTGTCTCCGTTCCGGTATCGAATAGTATCTTTTCCGTCAATACTGAATTATTCAGAAATACCTGTATCCCGTCTCCATACCCCCGAACCTCAAGTGGGTAACCGTCAAACTCAATCAGTGTACCTGTATGATTACCACTATTTTTTACCCAGAAGGCAAGTGTATAATCCTGTGTTCCAGTAACCGGGAAATATTTATTACCCGAAGTGGTGTCAATAGCTACGGCACCTCCATGTGCACCCGATACCGGATCGGCATCCAGTACCAGTGAGTACCCCTGCAACGGCATCAGTGATACGAGTACATCAGCCACCGGATTGGCATTGGGCGAGGATACCCAGCCCGTCACGGTACCATTCGGAACCATAAAGCCCACCGCTTCGGAAGCACAGCCATCCCCGTATTCGTTCACACCTTTTACCGAATATTTGTAGGCCTTTCCTGCAATGACGTTATAATCGTTATAGTTGAATGTATTCGGATCGAGCAATGCCTGATACACCCCGTCGCGAAAAAGCTTGTAGCCTCCTGTGGGTGCCGCACCCAGTGGATTGGGTCGCCAGTTGACCTGAATCCGGTCCAGAAAATCGCCCTGTGAAGCCGATATGGTGGGCGGTAATGGCGGAACCAGGAACTGGGACCAGTATCCCGTTACCAATACATTAGTGGTACTCAACCCGGTTTCCACCAGCGTCTGACCGACAGTACCGCTGGTGCGGTACTGTGTTGAAAATGAGTTATTGGCGAAGCCGTAATTCAGCAAAATGGTACTCTTGTAATCATCGGCTGCAGGTGGCAGACAGGATGAGACGGATTGAGCAAGAATGGAGGTGGCGGCAGCGCACAGGGCCGCAATCACACCAAAGTACTTTATACTCATCGGTGTATTATTTATAATTCAGGGAAATAATGGACTTGATGGCTCAGTTAACCCGGATGTATATCCAGAAATTCAGGTTTTTCGGACGGGTTTCAGTACCACCAGTGTTGTCGGTGGTAAAATTGTGCGTATGTTCACTACTGTTTGATTTGACATAGAAGTTATACAGTGTATAACCGCAGTAGTCGCAGTCATCATACGTCACGTAGTTGTTGACTCCATCGTTATCATCGTTATCAGCTCGAACTGTCCTGTGAGGACCGTGATCGTGCTTTCCGTCATTATCTGTTGTTCCCGTATGACTATGGGCTTTCATGGCCTCGGCCTGGGCACTTCCCGGAGCTGTATTATGATCTCTGTCCGGGTCATTGTTGCTTGAGTTTCTGGGCTTCCAGGACTCTGTGCCGGAAACAGCCGTGAAATCCTGCGAACGAAGGAACATACCCCCGGCGTTGGGGAGAGTGGTTACTCCCAGTGAGTACAACTCATCCGTGTTGGACAGCGTTCGTCCGTCCATCGGAACCCAGCAGTCGCCATTCACATCCTTGAATTTATCGGGAGGCAAAATAGAATATTTGATATCACCTACTGCTCCGGAGCAAACCACCTTTTGAGCGTAAGCTGTAGAAAACGACAGCGGTGCGTAGGTAAACTCGGTTCGGGGTAAAATATCTTTACCTCCCACTTTAATATTCAGGTAAACCGGTTCCGGCCCCTCAAAATTTTTCGGATTCAGCGGTGTTACAGAGCCAAGGTTGTGCGAGTATATACCCCCCGCAACACCGAGTGTCACTGTTTCAGCCCACTGGTTGGAAGGATTATTGAAATCTGTGGCCCCGATTTTAAGCAGTTTGTCGGCATTGGCTGTACTGCTCAGCGACTTCCAGAATGAAAAAGTAAATGTATATTCTCCATCAGGAACAGGCTCGCCGGAGGCCGTTTTCAATACTCCCTGAAAACTGATTTTAGGAACAATCTGGCCAAAAGACTGTGTCTGGAACAGCAGTAAACCCGGAATAATCAGGCTTCTGAACAAAAATGAAAGTGGAAATCTCTGGATCATGACGTGTAGTTATACAAAATGAATTAGGGACGACCGAAACAAGATTGATTCGGCCGACAGACTGTACAAGTCCTGAAACAAAGAAATATCCGCTTGAAATTACTCCCGTAAAATAGTGACGAATGAACCTTTTTTTGTGACCTGTGAATGTATACCCGATTTCCTGACCCCTGATACCCCTGCTAATTATAGCTGATTTCAACACGTACGATAGTACCCTGGCCCTCTGTACTCGTTATTTTCATTTCACCACCTAGCCTTACTGCAAGCTCCCTTACAAGCCGCAGTCCCAGTCCGGCACCATTTTCTCCGGCTGTACCGGTATCACTCCCTGCTCCTTCGGGCGAGAATAACGAAGCGATTTTTTCCTGAGTCATTCCAGTACCGTTATCCCTGATTTCTATGTAAAAACCTTTCTCCATATCACCGGCACCAACATGAATCATGCCCCCGGCTTTTGTAAATTTAACCGCATTATCAGCCAGATTCCGGATGATTATCAGCAGCATATCCGGATCTGAAACAACCTGCTGAGCTGTCAATTCTGACTTTATCTCAATATCCTTGGTCTTTGCCAGCGGTTCAAGAGGAGCCAGCGCATCTTTCACAAGCCGGGCCAGATCAATATTCATATTTCTTACTTTCAACGTATTCCGCTGAGAAAGTGCCCAAACAAGCAGGTTGTCGGTGAGTTGATGCATGGCCTGTGCCTGCTGCTCAATCT
>JBEGNB010000272.1:0-15801 GCA_041182785.1 Bacteroidota bacterium | reverse complement strand
TCGCGGTTCAGGTCATAATAATAGTGATTGGGCCTTCCTCCTGGCCAGGGCTCCCGATGCTCGCGGGCCTCCTGACGCGGATTGGGCGTTTTGTTGCCCGCCATCCGGTTCCAGTGCGTATATCTGTCGTACCCGTCCGGATTCACCGACGGATCAATGATTACCACTGTATTTTTCAGGTATTCCCGTATTTTTTCATTCTGCCCGGTGGCCAGGTCATAAGCAAGCAGCATACTCGACTCGGAGCCCGGAGCCTCGTTGCCGTGAACGCTCATGCTAATCCAGACAATGGCTGGCTGATCCGGAGAGGGATCGCCCTCGGCCATTCCGGCCAGCCGCAGGTTGTTCAGCCGAATCTCTTCCAGTCGAGCCATATTTTCCTGACTGGAGATAATGGCTATCTGCAGGGGTCGGTCTTCGTTGGTCAGTCCGTACTTCACCAGCTTCATCGTAGCAGGAGTGGCATTTGCCAGATACTCGAAATAACCGTTCAGCATGTGATGCGGCGTGAACTTGTCGCCTATCCTGTGCGGGAGGAAATCATTGGGCGACTTGACTGACTGCCCGTAAGCAGTTGTGAGGCACAACAGCAGAAAATGAACAAGCGTGAGGCGGAGTGATTTCATCTGAAAGCCGTTTTGGCATATGTGAACGAAATATGGCACGGTATTGCCGCAAAAATGCGAATAATTTGCGAATAATGCTTCAACTTGCTTATTAACTCCGATTTGTGACAAACTTTCCGATCAATGACGGTATTTTTGCACCTTAAAGATAACTCTCCCGTCCATGAGCAATTCCATTCTCTCCGATCGCGTACTGCAACTCGCCGAATCTGAAACCCTCAAAATGGCCCGTATGGCCCGCGAATTACGCGCGCAGGGTCACGATGTTATCAGCCTGAGTCTCGGAGAACCGGACTTCGACACACCTGATCATATCAAGGAGGCTGCCTGGCAGGCTCTGAAAGATGGTTATACCAAATATACACCCGTCGCGGGTCTCGCCGAGCTGACCAAAGCGATTTCCGACAAGTTCAAACGGGATAACAATCTGGAGTACCGCCCTGATCAGATTGTCGTCAGTAATGGTGCCAAACAGACAATTTACAATCTGTGTCAGGCCCTGCTGAATCCCGGCGACGAAGCAGTGCTGTTTTCTCCGTACTGGGTTTCCTACTACGAAATCGTCAAGCTCTCCGAGGGTGTACCCGTGTGCGTGTACGCGGGAGTCGAACAGGATTTCAAGCCAAGTCCGGAACAACTGGACGAGGCCATAACGGCAAAAACCAAGTTTGTCCTGTTCTCGTCACCCTGTAACCCGACAGGAACGGTTTTCAGCCGCGATGAACTGGAGGCCTATGCCAATGTGCTGGCCCGGCACGAGCATGTCATTGTCATCAGCGATGAAATTTATGAGTATATCAACTTTACCCACGAGCACGTCAGTATCGGCTCATTCCCGCAGGTGAAAGAGCGCACGGTAACGGTGAACGGGTTTGCCAAAGGCTTTGCCATGACCGGATGGCGACTGGGCTACATGGGTGCTCCCAAATTCATCGCAGACGCCTGCTCCAAAATTCAGGGACAGGTAACCAGCGGAGCAGCGTCATTCGGTCAAAAAGCCGGTGCCGTGGCACTCGCAGCCAGTCTGGTACCCACCTATGCCATGCGCGAAGCTTTCCGGGAACGCCGCGATATCGTTATTTCCATGATTCAGGAAATACCCGGCATAAAAACCAATAACCCCGACGGCGCATTTTACATTTTCCCCGATATCAGCGCGTATTTCGGCAAAACTGACGGGCATACCGTTATCAACAACGCAGACGACTTCTGTGACTATGTCATGATGACCGCATACGTGGGCCTCGTTTCGGGTTCCGCTTTCGGCGACCCTAACTGCTTCCGACTGAGCTATGCTGCTTCCGAGGAGCAACTCCGCGAAGCTGTCAGACGTCTGAAGGATGCTCTCTCCAGACTTCACTGATTTTCAATAACCTACATAAATCGCTTCTGATGAAAAAAGTCTCGTCACTCCTCTTCCTGCTTTTTATCCTTCAACAGGGTTTCGCCCAAACTGACGCCAAACCAGCGGCTACCGACTTCAGCAGCTATGGCGGGAAAGTCAGTGTCGGCATCTCCATTCTGGACGGTGTCGGTGTACCAGCCAGGCTGTACCGGAACAACTCTGTCTTTGAACTGGGTGCCTACTCTGCAGGTATTTTACTCGAAGATTTTGACCCCAATAACAGTCCGGTAATTGTATCTGCTCCCATGTTCGGTGCGGGTTATTCCTATTTCGGCAACAAATTCCTGAAAGCCAAAAGGAAGCGCAACAAGATCAAGTCGCACGGCATTGCCCTTCGCGTTAACCAGATTGTAGGGCAATACCGAACCACCGTCCCGTCGCTCTCCTGGGCGCAGGAAATATTCAGGGAAGGCCGCACGAACCGTTCGTTCCTGTTTGAACTGGGTATTCAGTACGGCTTCCCCAACTATTCCTACAACGGTACTATTCCCGACAGTTCTGTAGGTATTCGCCTGCGTTGCCAGTGGAATTTGTTCCTCAAATGAACAGGCTATCCCCTTATAACGGGAAATACCCTGCCAATACCTTCAATATTAACAAAATATATACCTTTCTGTAAATCAGGAAGGTATATTGTTTTTTGCCTGCTGTCAATTGTACCTGTCAGGACTACTCTACCCTTGCTATCGGTAATTGAAAACCGGGTATCGCCGGGTAAATCATCACAGTCAATCACGATGAAAGTAGATACTGGATTCGGAAATACGGACACATTGAAACGCTCTGTCTGGATTACCGATGTTTGCTGTTCGGGCACATAAGCTCTTATTGTATTTCGGCCTGCAGCTACGGCAATGCCGTTAGAGGCGAAACAAACGCCGGAGGTATTGGTATTGGGCAGGTAGTCCGACCATAACAGATTGAGCGCCAGATCGAAGGCATAGACATAATCTTCCCCGTTAGTGGCAAAAACGAGATTATTGGCAGTTGCCGAGAGTCTGGGTGAATAAAATCCTCCCTGAGTTATGGAAGGGGATGTATTCAATATACTGCCGCTTTGCGGGTCGAGTCTGACAATTCCGCCATCCGATGGTGCGTAGATGGAGCCATCGGCCCCCATAGTCATCAGACTGAACGATGAATTCCCATATATCTCTGTCTGCCAGAGCAAGGTGAACTGTATGCCATCATCAGCAAAGGCTGCTACATTATCCTGTGTGAGTTGTACGTACACCACTCCATCATTTCCGACCATCAGTGCCGACTGTGGTACGTTACCGCCGGGCTGAAGATCCTTTACTATATGCCTGTACTTTTTGGAGCCCGTTGCCAGATTTACTGCCCATACATAGGAAACACCACCACTCTGTTCAAGGGTATAGCCTGTATTATTGTCGTTATTTATGGCCATTTCGCCGCTGCCAGAAGCCATTGGAAAGGTAGCGGTTTGCCATATTTTGGCTCCGGTTGCCGGGTTGATTTTGAAGGTTTTCTGATTACCTCCTATGTACATATCGCCTGCAGCATCAAATACGGCTGTCTCACTGATATATGGCGCTACAGTCACATCCGATTTCCACAATCGGGAACCGTCGGCGACATTCAGGGCAAAAAGACTGTCGTTTTGTGTTTCCCGGTGGTTCACAACGAAAACACGACCATCGCGAAGACCAACCGGTAGTGAGCGTCCCGTAAGATTGGTCACGTCCACACTCCATAGCAGATTACCTGAAGTCAGTTCATAACATTCCACCGGTGCATAGTTCTGACCCAGGAATCTCATCGTGACAAGGTAGTCTCCCTCGATCAATAATGGAGTTCCGAAAAATCCGGGAGAGTTTACCTGCCAAAGAACGGAGTCGCTGGCGGGGCCTGCTACGCTGGTATAGCCGTTTCTCTGGCTGTTTGCACCACCGTTATTCCAGCCTGTGGTCTGGGCTTTCATTCCTGCCGAACACATCAGCAGCATTGTCAGTACAGTGAGTAATTTGTTCATTTTGTGAAATATGGTTTGAAAATGGTGAGCAGGACTTTTACGGAGCAAATCAATGCCCCAAACCCGTCAGCGGCCCCATTTCACCGCCCGGTTTTCCAAACTGTGCCTTCAATCCGAAACCCCCGCCGGCGTTGTAGTACAGTATCCGAATGCTGTGCCACCCTTTCTGCAAGTTGGCGATACCGGTTTTCTTTTCCATTCCGTGATCGCCCTCGTTGTCCACGATGAGTTCGTTATCGAGGTACAAACGGGATCCGTCATCGGATTCCAGCGAAAACTGATAGCCACCCGTTTGCGCGATATTGATGAAGCCCTTCCAGATCATCCCGCACTTACCGTTGCACAGGGTGTCGAGTGCAATCTCATTCACCACAGCTGTCTTTTCAATGGTTCCTTTCTGTATAGTGGTGGTAGAGTACTTGTCGTTCACCGTGGTTACGCGCATGTTGAGCCCGCGCTCGGGTGCGCGAAACATATCCATGGATGGCATCAGAGGGTAAGTTAACACCTCTGCTGAGACCTCTTCGCTGGTAATACACCCCGATTTGAACGCTCTCACGCGTATTGTACAGGCTGAGTCGGGTCGGATACCTTTGACATAAACAGGCGATTTTTCACCGGGTGCAGTACCATCTGTAGTGTATCGCAGCGTTACTCCGGGTGTTTTGCAGCCGAGCGTAACAATTGGTTTGACGGTAACAGCATCATACTCCGTGGTAATCACCGGTTTGGATATAAATTCGGGCACCCCGGAAATTTTCACCACCCAGGCATAGCCGGTTTTTATCTTGTTCGGATCGTACTCCGGCAACTGAATGACAACATTTCCATCGGCCCGGGTCATTTGCAGTTTTTGTCCGGTAGCCAGCAGGGTGGCAGCGGCATTTTCGGGCAGTTGGAGTCCTTTCACGGTTATTTTCCTGTTAGACGGCCAGGTTGGGAATATGGCACAGAGCGATTTTGACTGCTCATTCCAGGTAAAAAACAGCTCTTTCACGGCATAACCAGGGTCCGGATCAACGGTTTGTTTCAGCAGGGCATCGCCACCCGTCTTCCAGCCTTCCTCCTGTGCGGCCTTCCAGTCGCGGCGGCCTTCGCTCCACTGACTGGCCGTGCGCCAACGGCGGGTACCGTAAATAGCCTCGCCATTCACCTTGAGCCACTGGCCGATCTCGAGCAGGCGATCCTGCATAATTGGCGGTATGTTGCCGTGCTCATCGGGACCAATGTCGAGCAGGAAATTGCCGCCCCTGGAAACCTTGTCAATCAGGTGGAGAACCAGCGACTGTGTGGAGTTGTAGTCCCAGGCATCTTCGGCCCTGTTATAGCCGTAAGAGAAGCCCATTCCGCGGCTCTCTTCCCACGGATGATCCTCGAAGTCAAGGTCCGGCTGATACTCGGGGGTATAAATTCCGGAGTGATGAAACCGCACACCACTACCCCACCGATCGTTAGCTACTACACTGTCGCGTACCGGGCTCTCATTGTAGAGCCATGCCAGAAACTCGGGCGATTTCCACTGGTCGGGCGTAGCATCCCAGTCGCCGTCGGACCATATTACCTGGGGTTTGTAGCGGTTAATCAGTTCATACAGTTGGGGCATGGCGTGTTCACTGGCGTATTTTTCCTTGTTTTCGAGCCAGAGTGGATTAAACCATTCGTACAGGGAATAGTAGAGACCGGGTCTGACACTTGTTTTGGACAGTGACTCAAAAAGATCACCGATCAGATCGCGCCGGGGCCCCACCTTGTCGCTGCTCCAGGGGAAACCCCAGGTTTCAGAGGCTGTTTCATTGGGCCACAAACAGAAGCCGTCGTGGTGTTTGGAAGTGAGTACCACATATCTGGCACCTGCATCTTGGAAAAGGCGTGCCCACTCATCGGGCTCGTACAGATCCGCCGTGAAACGCTCGGCCAGGTCGTAGTACGATTTGTCGCCAAAGTTGGTCTTGTGGTACTGCCTGACCAGACCGCCGTGGTTATTATTCTCCAGCGAGTGCTGGTACCACTCGGCGTATGCACCTTTTTTGGTGAAACCCGGTACCGAATACACGCCCCAGTGGATAAAAATACCGAATTTGGCATCCTGCCACCATGTTGGTACCGGACGGGTATCGAGCGACTCCCAGTCGGGGGTGTAGGCAGGTTTCTGGGCGTTTGAATGAACGAGGAAGAGAAAAACAAAAAGAGCAGAAAGGGAAAGCAGGCGCATACAAGTTAGTTTGAATGCGCAAGTTTAAGTCAATCTGATGAAAAGGAAGCAACCGGTTTTAAAAAGAGCGTGTACACAACACGCAAAAGGAACTAATTCCTGAGCGCAGCGGCCTCATCAAGCGTCTTTTTCACCTCGTCGAAGGTAAACGGCTCGATGTTGTTGCCCCATGATTGTCCGATATAGTTCAGCAGATTGGTCACCTGAATTTCGTTCAGCCCAGGCATGCCTGCCATCTTTTCAGCATAAACAACTCCGTTGACCACGATAGTATCCTGTAGTCCGTAGCGAATGACCAGTGGCAGTTTTTTCCGGTTGGCAGCAAGGTAATCTGAATTAGCCAGTGGCGGTATCAGTGCGCCGAGTCCTTTGCCATCGTCGAGGTGACAGTTGGCGCAATAGGAAGCGTAGATACGCTGTCCGCCCTCGTGCGTGCCCATGCAACGCGCGAGAGAAAGAGCGGCGATAATCAGAATAAAAGGGGTTTTATTCATTGTCAGATGAGTTCTCCGATGTGTACGCGTATGTTGTGGGCAATCTTGCCGAGGGGCAGGTCATTTTCATCGCCTCCGAAAGGTTCCTCGATTTCTTCTGCAATGAGTTCCAGACTGGCCAGAACGTAGAAGATGAATACAACAATAGGAACGACCAGATAGCCCAGGCTGAAAACAAATCCAAACGGCAGCGTCACTACATACACGAAGATGAATTTCTTTATAAAACTACTGTAGGAAAATGGTATTGGCGTATTTTTAATCCTTTCACAGGCTCCGCATATATCGGTGAACGACTGGAGTTCGGAGTTAAGAAACAGCCAGTCGGCATCAGAAATCACGCCTGATTTTCTCAGCGTGGCAACCCGGGCAATCAGTTGCATAGCCACCTGATTGGGTATATGCCTGGACTTGTCGAGATGTGCTTCCACTTCATCGGGCAAGTTGTCAAAGAGGGCTATGCGGGTATCCTCGGCACCCAGATGATATTTGAGTACCTGTGCATAGGCCGGGATAGTTCTTCTGAAAAAAGCCCGGTCGGGGTGATCGGCTGGCAGCAATGCCGATAATTTGATTGCCAGGTTCCGGCTGTTATTGACGAGGGAGCCCCACAATTTGCGACCCTCCCACCACCGCTCGTATGCCGTGTTAGTTCTGAAAACCAGAGTAAATGATATCACAAACCCGAGCAGCGTGTGCATTACCGTCACATTCTTCACATGGCTGTTCTCGCTGAGCTTCCAGTACTCAATCTCCAGCCATGCAACTCCCCAGGAGTAAGCTGCCATGACGCCCAGCAGGGGCAACAGGCGTCTGAAAGTATCCGACCTTTGCAGGCGGAAGATGAACATGAACCAGTCTTTGGGGTCGTAGCTGACCATCAGAGCAAATTTGAAAGCAAAATTAGAGATAATGCGTTGATTTTTGGATAAATTCCGCTAATTTTGAAAGAATGAAAACAGATACCGCCCCCAGGGTGTACTTCTCCAATCTTCAGGATATCATCGTCCGGAACATTAACAATGCCCGATTTTCTGTCGTGGCCGCACAATGCTGGTTCACCAATCCGGAAATATTCAACAGCCTGTACAAAGCCCTTGAGCGGAAAGTGCGTATTTCTGTGGCTCTTGACTACAATACGATCAATTTCAGTACAATCGGACTGGATTTCCGTTTGCTGGAAAAGGAAGGGGCCAGGGTTCTTGTTTTCACGGGTGAGGGTCTTCTGCACCACAAATTTGCCATTATTGA
Organism: Bacteroidota bacterium; assembly: GCA_041182785.1. Taxonomy (GTDB): domain Bacteria; phylum Bacteroidota; class Bacteroidia; order Chitinophagales; family Saprospiraceae; genus M3007. The sequence continues at coordinate 7,817 of JBEGNB010000272.1, read as the reverse complement.
CGCGCAGGTAGTCATCACCGGATCATATAACTGGACCCGGTCGCAACTTTCAGACAATATTCTTGTGACAGACGACAGACAGATTGCCCGGCAATTCACCGATGGCTTCATGAAAATTGAATCGCAATGTCACATGCTTCATTCTGTAACGAACTGCGTTCCGCGGGAAATAACATTCAGGGAGATGATCAGGCCCGCTTCAGTCACAACGGAAGAAATCAGGCGAAATATTGTTGCCGGACACAGAGCCTGGGTGGTATCCCCCGGTAATATCGCCGTATGGGAAAAATGGTTTTCCGGTCAGTTTCATGAACTCGGGACAAAGAGAAATATGTTCACGGAAGGAGTCATGTCATCCCGTTCTGCAGCGCGCAATGCGTGGCGTTACGCAGTCCTGATAAAAGACGGAGACATACTGATTGCTGTTGACAAAAATCAGTGTCTGCTGGGAATAGGTGTATGTACTCCCGGAATACCAGATAGTGAAAGGGCGGATATTTCCCCTAAAAAATCTGTCCGATGGCTTGAAAGCAGGCCCTTTCAGGTGAATATCAGGCCTGGAAAGCTCAAATTATTCAGAGGATCGGTACTTGAGCTGGTGTCAAAAATCGGACTGCCTGTTGACAATCAAACCAGAAAGCCTTACCTTTGAATTCAAATACAATGTGTATTGAAACAAAAAGAGCCGCCCTGAAACAGGACGGCCCGGTGGTTTGTCTTCGAAATCCCTGTTTTCAGACAGAGAAACTCTCTCCGCACCCGCATGTACGCGAGGCGTTCGGGTTATTGAAAGAGAAGCCCTTTCCGTTTAGTCCGCCCGAAAATTCGAGGGTTGTGTTGAACAGATAGAGGAAGCTCTTCAGGTCGGTTACTACTTTCACGCCATTGTCCTCGAATACCTGATCGGTTGGTTTGGATTCATTGTCAAAATCCATTTTATACGACAGGCCGGAGCATCCGCCGGAGGTAACACTCACGCGCACGAAGAAATCGTCGGCGATGTGCCCTTTTGAGCGAATTTCCTGAATTTTGGTTTTGGCACTTTCAGCAACGAAGATCACAGCTGACGAATTTACGGGTTAAGCATTGGCGCTTACCGCATTGGCATCGGTCAGTTCGGGCAGACCGTTTTTAGTGCGGTAATCATTGATAGCTGCCTTGATGGCATCCTCTGCCAGTACAGAGCAGTGAATTTTTACGGGTGGCAGTGCGAGCTCTTCCACGATATCCATATTGTCTATACCGGCAGCTTCGGCGAGGGTTTTACCCTTGAGCCATTCGGTAGCGAGTGAGGAAGATGCGATGGCGGAGCCACATCCGAAGGTTTTGAATTTGGCATCGCTGATGACGCCGGTGGCTTCATCAACTTCGATCTGAAGGCGCATTACGTCGCCGCATTCGGGCGCGCCTACGAGGCCGGTACCAACATTTTTGGCTTCTTTGTCCAGTGAACCCACATTGCGGGGATTCTTGAAGTGGTCGAGAACTTTATCCGAGTATGCCATAGTTCTTTACAGAGGAGTTTGATTCGGTATTTGACGAAGAAGAGTTATCCTCTCCCGAATGATGTGAATGATGTTAGTGAGCTGCCCACTCGATTTTTGTCAGGTCAACCCCGTCCTTGTACATTTCCCAGATTGGCGACAGTTCGCGCATGTGGTTGACACCGTCGGTGACGAGCTTGATGGCCATATCCACATCTTCATCGGTGGTGAAGCGACCGAGAGAGAAGCGGATACTGGAGTGAGCGAGGTCATCGCCGAGCCCCATGGACACCAGTACATAAGAGGGCTCGAGAGATGCCGATGTACAGGCAGAACCGGAGGAAACAGCAATGTTCTGGTTGAAAGTCATCATAAGACCTTCACCTTCCACGTGTTTGAAAGAGATATTGGTGACGTGCGGCATACGGCTTCCTTCGTTGCCATTTACCTTGGTTTCTTCAAGCTTGCAAAGAGAAGCCTGCAGGCGGTCGCGCAGTTTGCTGAGGCGTTCTGCGTCCTGGTGCATTTCGAGACGTGCCAGTTCGGCTGCCTTACCGAATCCGACGATACCCGGGACGTTGAGCGTTCCGGAGCGCATACCGCGTTCGTGGCCGCCACCGTCCATCTGGGCAGTGACCTTTACACGCGGATTTTTCCGGCTCACATACAGAGCACCCACCCCTTTCGGTCCGTACATTTTATGTGCGGTGAACGACATCAGGTGTACACCGGTTTCACGCGGATGCGTCGGGATTTTTCCTACAGCCTGCGTGGCATCGGAGTGAAACAGGACACCGTGCTTTTCGCAGATTTTTGCGATATCAGCCATGGGCTGGATGACACCGGTTTCGTTGTTTGCCCACATAAGCGATACCAGAATAGTGGTAGGCCTGATAGCTGCTTCCAGATCGGCCAGATTGACGAGGCCATCCTCCTGAACCTTCAGGTAGGTTATCTCGGCCCCTGCTTTCTCCAGGTGTTTACAGGTATCAAGTACTGCCTTGTGTTCTGTTTCAGCAGTGATGATGTGGTTGCCTTTTTTGGCATACATTTCGAAAACGCCCTTGATCGCGAGGTTGTTGCTTTCGGTGGCACCGGAAGTGAAAATAACCTCCTTGTCTTCCACGTTGAGCAGTTTTGCAATCTGCTCGCGGGAATAATCCACAGCGTCCTCGGCCTCCCAGCCGAAATGGTGGCTCCGACTGGCTGCATTTCCGAATTTATCGTAAAAATAGGGGACCATGGCATCCACTACGCGTGGATCGCAGGGGGTGGTCGAGTTGTTGTCGAGATATATCAGTCGCCTCTGGCTCATTGTTCTTATTTAGATTGATTCAAGTGCAAAGGTAAACAGAGCCTGAGGAAAAAGGTTGAAAAAAAACGTGTAATCAAAATAAATTTCGACGGTTGGAAAAGTGCTGTTTGGATAATCTTTACATTTGCCACAGATGGCAACCGATACATTTTTCGACGAATTTCAGCCGGTCAGCAAGGCAGACTGGCTTGCGCAGGTAGCGCGGGATCTGAAGGACCGGCAACCGGAATCTCTTGACTGGCAATCGCCGCTGGGGTTCCCGGTATCTCCTTTGGTGCACGCCGATGACTTTGCGGATGAATTCGGCTTTACCCCGGTTGAGTCAGAGCCCAACAACTGGGAGGTAGTGGAAGGTGTATATGCAGCCGATCCGGTGGCAGCCAACAGGGTTTCGCTGGATGCGCTGGAAGGCGGAGCCGAGGGGTTGTCTGTTTATCTGACCAGCTCACCCGATGGCCAGTTTTTCAGCCAGCTGTTGGAAGGCATATACCCTGACTACATCGGTTTGCACTTTACGGGTCCGGGAGCGCAATCGAATCCCGGCGCCATTTTGGGGGCGCTGCAGCAGGTTACCTCGTCGAGAGGTATAGACTCACATGCATTGAGGGGCTCCATTGCATTCAATCCGCTTGCTTATGAGCGGCCCGACTGGAGGTACATGGCTGATCTGATTACGTTTGCCAGCGAGACATTCCCCCATTTCCGGCTAATTGAATTACCCGTGGGCAGTGATGGCACAGCAGCCAGCGAGCTTTCAGCTATGATTCAGCGTGCCGACACCTGTTTCAGAGAACTCTCGTCGAGAGGGATCAGTGTGGAGAAAGTGGCTGGCACTACATCCGTTTCTATCGGTGTTGGTACGAGTTATTTTGCCGAAATTGCTCGAATAAGGGCTTTGAAGATACTTTGGCTGAACCTTGTTGAAGCCTGGAATTCACCACTGATACTGCCGGAAATTTCTGCAACCACGCATGCGGGCGCATATACAGACGAGTTATACACCAATATGATACGGTCGGCAACGATAGCCATGTCAGCTGTCATCGGTGGTGCCGACAGGCTCCAGATATCTCCCTATGACGAATACAGATCAGAAAAATCGAGCTATCCGCCTGCCTTTGGCAAACGGATAGCCCGCAATGTACAGCACTTGCTCAAGATGGAATGTCATTTGAATGAGGTGACAGATCCGTCATCGGGCAGCTATTATATCGAGAAATTGACCGCCATGATAGCGGAAGCAGCCTGGAGCAAAAAAGTTTGATACAGATTAATGATGGTGGCCACCTGGTCCGTGTATGTGACCGTGCTCGAGTTCAGCCGGATCAGCGTCGCGCAATGACTCTACATGTCCTGTGAAGAACAGGTCCACACCGGCCATCGGGTGATTGAAGTCGAGTTTAACAGTGTCGAGACCCACCCAGGCTACCATGCCGTTAAAGCGGTTTCCTTCCTGGTCCTGCAATGGAATCATATTTCCGATTTCTAGGAGTCCGTCGGGAATTTTACCATCCTGTTCGAAGGTGGTTTTGGGTACTTCCACGAGCGCTGTGTCATCGTAGGGGCCATAGGCTTCTGAAGCGGGAATTCCGAAAGCAAATTGATCACCCGCTTTCAGGCCTTCCAGATTGCGTTCGAATTCGGGGAGCATCATACCGACACCGTAGATAAACATAAGGGGTTCGCGACCTTGAGTGGATTCCACCAGTTCGCCTTCGGCGGTTCCTTCCGTCAGGGTATAATGAACGGAAACAACCTTATTGGTTTCGATAACCATTTAAGAAATGTTTTCAAACGGCATACGAACCGTCTGTAGTGAAAAAATGATCACAAAGGTAGGGTAAAAAAAGCAGGTCTGCTCAAATCTCGGCCAAAACCGACAGAATTGTTTCGCGGTCGCGCATGAACTTGTCTGGTGCAGCTCCTGCATAAACGGCCATTTCACAGTCATCCCAGGCGGTAATCAGCTCCCTGACCCGTTCAGGTGGCATCCCTCTCGAAACAAGCTGGCGATACACATCATCGCGGTTCAGGCGGGCTGTCGGAAGATTCAGGCGCGCGCACAAGCTGGACTGCAACGCCCTGAGCAGTTCGGCGTAAGTACCGGCGGCGGCAATTTCACTGCCGGAAGGAGCAGGCTCTCTTCTTGCAGGCGGAGCTATTGATGACACGACAGATTCACCGGTTTTTCTCCGTTTACGGAAGAAAAGAATCAGTATGGCTGCGAGCAGGACAGCCAGCACACCTGCCATGATCAGGAGTATCGTGGAGTAATCCGACTTGTTATCACCGGATAATTCCGTTTCAGGTTCGGTCGTATCTACCTGCCGGACATTTTGCCCCTGACTTACACTAACCCTGACAGGACTGGCTTTGAGTGTACAGTAACGGTTGCTGTCGGGATTGAAATACGTGAGTTGCGGTATAAACTCGTGGTTTCCGGCCGTTTTCGGCAGCAGAACATACTCCATTTTCCTGACGGAGATCATTTCATCGAGGCTTTCATACGTTTCCTCTTCTTGTACGGAGGGCTCGAAAACCTCAAAAGCCGGGCCTGCATATAACCGGGGCTTACCGAAACGGCGGGCATCACCATTACCTTTAAGTATGACGGAGAGCGTGAGTGCACCGTCGGTAGTTATGGCGGTTGTATCCGTTGACACTTCCCAGGAAAAGGCCCCTACCCCACCGCTGAATCCTTCGGGTATCGGTTCGGGAAGCGGATTAACCCGCAACGTAGCGGGTTCGGATGTGAGCGTAACGGGTTTTACTCCGAAAAAAGAATTCGGGTTTTGCAGCCCCACCCTGACCTGTGCCTCACCGATAACCACCTCGCCGGAGGTCTGGGGAAACAACGATTCTTCGTGCAGGACTTTGACGGCATACTTTACGCCCTTGATAGTCTGGTAGTTCACTCTGGCATCGAACCTCTTCCGTTCCTGGGAAAAAAGACCATCAAAAGAGGGCAATGAAATCAGATCGGCGCCTTCAATGGCAACACGCGTGTAGAGCGTCAGGCGCCATAATACCTGTTGCCCCGGGAAAGCAGTGGTGATACTCAGCTCGCCGGCAATAAATACATCTCCTCCGGTGGCCGAGGAGCTCCCCCGGAAGGACTTGCGTTCAGCCACCCTGAACCTGACAGGATTGGTGCTGATTTGCTTTCCGTTAACCGTGACGAGGGCCGAGCCTATCGTGTAGTCGCCGGGCTGCCGGGCTTCGAGGGTATAGATCCACGATTGTTTGACGGAAGTTTTTCCGTTTACGATAGAAAATCCTCTCGATTCGGAAACTCCGCCTGCAGATTTAAGTTGATCGAAAGGAGGAGGGGTGAATCGTTTGCCTTCTGCGCCTTCCAGTGTAAAGGTTACAGTAAACGGCGTACCGGTGGCCACCTCGGATGCTTCGAGTTCCGTTTTGAACACAGGGTTTTGTGACCACGCGAACGTAGTTGCAAACAATAACAGGAGTGGAAGTACACGCATTTTTTGAGCGCGGAGCAGCCGGAATAAGAGAGGAAGGTTCCTGCGGACCATAAACAGGGGCCGTGTTGAGGAGCTTTTTTACAGACGGATAGTTTTTATTCTTTTTTTGGGATCATCGGAGGGCAAGGTACGGCGTTCCTGCGTTCCGTACAGTTTTGTTTCGCCTTCTTTGCCGGGTTTTACATAAATAGTAACCGGATCTGTAGTGATTTCTTGGCTTCCAGATTTGAGAACACCTGCAGGAATTTCGAGCAGTCCGGTGTCCTGGGGCATAAGTGTATATTCGTAGGTGGCTGACGATACCATCTCGCCACCGGAGAGCGTGTAATTTGAACTTTGGCTGCTGCTTACAGAGGCCCAGCCGGCGGCATCCCATTCCGGGGGTGTGAACCTGCCATTTCGGTTATTTTCGACTTTGAACGTGACTTTCAGGGATTCACCTATCCTGAGTTCCGCCTTTGAGACACTTACAGAACATTCGGGGGCTTTTTGGGCCAGGGATGTTGTTACAATCGCGGCCAAACCGGCCAGCATCAGACTAAATTTGCGCATACCAGTGAGTTTTTGATTGATTGTTAAATCAGTAGCTATCTAACGGCCTGAAAACACAAGCCGGGCAGTTTTGTTCAACGTGCCCGGCTTGCATTATAGTATGCAGGGTTGGTTTTATCCTACAGAAATATCTATTACTTCAAATTCCATGGGGCCTGCGGGGGTGGTGATTTTGGCAACATCGCCGCGTACCTTTCCGAGCAAACCCTGACCGATGGGTGAGGTGACAGAAATTTTCATTTGCCTGGGATCCGCTTCACTTTCGGATACCAGTTTATACTTCATTTCCTTTCCGGTTTTCAGGTTTTTAATCGTCACATTGGAGAGGATAGCCACTTTTGAGTCATCAAGCTGGCTTTCATCAATAATTCTGGCGTTGGACAGAATTGTTTCCAGGTCATTTATTTTGAGTTCGAGCAGGCCCTGAGCGTCTTTGGCTGCGTCGTATTCTGCGTTTTCAGAAAGATCGCCCTGAGCGCGCGCCTCCGCGATAGCACGGGCTGCTTCCTGGCGGCCAGTGGATTTCAGTTCATCCAGTTCTGCTTTGATCCGGTCGTAGCCTTCCTGAGTGAGGTAGGTATAATTTGCCATGATGAATGTAATTCTTGTTTTTTTGACGAATTGGGAGTGCATCCGGGGTTAATGAAGAGTCCGGACATGCTCACAGGAAAAAAACGCAGGAACGCTCCCGGTATCCGGAAACGTTCCTGCGTTTTTTTCTGCTGCAAAGGTAAGTGCTATTTACTTAACCTTAAAAACATATTTGAATAAATCTTTAGAGATCTATCCGAATACCCAGCGTGTGAATGCCATTGAAGATACGCGTCTGACGGTAGGCGTAGTCGAGGCCAAGGCGAGAGTCGGAGTCTTTCTTGAAAGGCAGTGTGAGCGAGAAACCTCCGCTCAGGCCGTTATCAAGAGTAGCTTCGATATCAGTGCCGTCGAGTTCGTGCTTGTAGCCTACGCGAAGAGCGAACATTT